>JBATOB010000349.1:0-30943 GCA_049290655.1 Chromatiaceae bacterium
GTCCCGGGCCAGCCAGGTGGCGACGAAAGGGGTCAGGGCGGCACCCAGGATGGAGGAGAAATTGTAGGCAACTCCGGAGCCGGTGTAGCGGCGATTGGTCGGAAACAGCTCCGGCAGCAGGGCGGACATGGGCCCGAAGGTCAGCCCCATCAACGCCATTCCAACACTCAGAAATGTCAGCATGAGCCACTGGTTGGCCGCCTCCCCCGTACGCATGACCTCGGGGGCCAGGAACCACCCGAAGGTAAAGCCGAAGACCATGATTCCCGCGGTAACCACCAGCAAAAAGGCCCGGCGTCCAAAACGGTCGGCAAGGCGTCCCGAGACGGGAATCATGGCCGCGAACCAGAGTACCGAGATGAGCTGCAGGATCAGGAAATCACGGTAGCCAATGCCCAGATACCCCAACCGCGCGCTCCCGATCGCGTAGGACAGGATCCAGGTAGTCATCAGATAGAAGAGCCCATAGGTGGCAAGCATGATGAAGGTGCCCAGCAGCACCTCTTTGGAATCCTCCCGAAAAAGCTTCACCAGGGGGAACTTGAGCTTTTCGCCACGCTCGACGGCGCGGGCGAAGACCGGCGTCTCCCGTAACTTGAAGCGGACATAAAGCCCCACGAGCACCATGAGCATGGAGAGCAGGAAGGGGATACGCCAGCCCCAGACCAGGAAGGGGTCTTCCAGGCTGGTCGCCTTGGAGTCGTACTGAAACCAGAAGGTCAGGAGCAGGAAGAAACCATTGGCGAGAATGAAGCCGAAGGGGGCACCGAGTTGGGGCCACATCGCCGCCTGGGCCCGTTTACCCTTTTCGGCGGTTTCCGTAGCCAGGAGGGCCGCCCCGGACCATTCACCACCGAGCCCCAGACCCTGACAGAAGCGCAGCAGGGCCAGCAAGGCGGGGGCGAATAAGCCGATCTGGTGATAGGTCGGCAGGAGGCCGATGGCAAAGGTCGCCAAGCCCATGAGGAGCAGGGAGCCCAGGAGGGTCACCTTGCGGCCGGCCCGATCGCCAAAATGACCGAAGAGGAGCGAGCCGATGGGCCGCGCCACAAAGGCCACGCCAAAGGTCGCCATGGAGGCCAAGAGGGCCGTGTTGCCCTCCCCCGCCGGAAAAAACAGCAGGGGAAAGACCGATACCGCCGCCGTCGCGTAGATGTAAAAGTCGAAGAACTCGATGGTGGTGCCAACGGTGCTGGCAATAATGATGCGGTGGCGCGGAGTCTCGAATTCGTTAGTGGCCAAGGTCGTTCCCAATCAGTAGGAGGCAATGGAGAGGGCGGCCAGCGGTCATTCAGCCCTGGAGGTGCCCGCCAGGGGACAGTCTAGGTCAAGCCGAGGATTAGGGCCACCGGACCAAGGATACCCTATGCCAGATAGCACCAGGGAGACATCGCCATGCCTCGCATTCAAGCCCGGATGGCCCCCCACCCCGGTCTGGGAGTATCCTTAACCGTTCGAGATTAACCCCACAAATAATATAAAGAAAGTATAAATGTCCACTAATGAGCACAAGAGCAGTTCCTCGGCGCTGATCCTCGGCACCATCGGCGTCGTCTTTGGCGATATCGGCACCAGCCCCCTCTACGCCCTCAAGGAAACCTTCGCCGGCCATCACCCCATGACGGTGGACCCCGCCAGTATCCTTGGCGTCTTGTCCTTGATCTTCTGGACCATCATGGCCCTGGTATCCCTGAAGTACGTGGCCATCATCATGCGCGCCGACAATCATGGGGAAGGGGGTAGCTTGGCCCTGCTCGCCCGGGTCACGGAATTGACCCGGAACTCCCGGGCCACCTGGTTCGTGACCATGCTGGGTATCTTCGCCGCCGCCTTGTTTTACGGGGACAGCATGATCACCCCCGCTATTTCGGTGCTGAGCGCGGTCGAGGGGCTGGAAGTCATTACTCCACAGTTGAAGGAGTATGTCCTCCCGGTTAGCGCCCTGGTACTCACCGGCCTCTTCTGGATCCAACGCCATGGCACGGGCACGGTCAGCAAATTCTTCGGCCCGATCATGACCGCCTGGTTTGGCATCCTGGCATTGCTGGGTTTGATCAACATCTGGCAAGCCCCCGCCGTCTTGGTCGCGCTCAATCCGCTGTACGCCCTGGGATTCCTGGTGGGCCACCCGGGTGAAAGCTTCCTGGCGCTGGGGGCGGTCGTTCTGGCGGTGACGGGCGGCGAGGCGCTGTACACCGACATGGGCCATTTTGGTAAATTCCCCATCCGTGCCGCCTGGTTCGGGTTCGTCCTGCCCGCCCTGGTTCTCAACTATTACGGCCAGGGTGCCCTGCTGCTCGCGGACCCCACTGCCATTCAGAGCCCCTTTTATCTATTGGCGCCAGAATGGGCCTTGATCCCCATGGTGGTGTTGGCCACGGCGGCGACCGTGATCGCCTCGCAAGCGGTGATCTCGGGCGCCTTCTCGGTGGCCCGGCAGGCGGTGCAACTCGGCTATCTGCCGCGGATGAGGATCGTCCACACCTCGGATCGGGAGTCGGGCCAAATTTATGTGCCCTTCACCAACTGGACCATCTATGTGGCGGTCATGGCTCTGGTCTTAGGCTTCCAGTCCTCCAGCAACCTGGCGGCGGCCTATGGCATCGCGGTGACCGGTACCATGATGATCGACACCATTCTGGTAGCCTTCGTCGTCTTCCTCGCCTGGCGCTGGAATCCCTGGCTGGCCGCGCCCCTGCTCGGGGCCCTGCTGCTGATCGACCTCGCCTACTTCTCCGCCAACGCCATCAAGTTGCTGCAAGGGGGCTGGTTCCCCATCCTCGTGGCGGTGGCATCCTTCAGTACCCTGACGACCTGGAGGTTGGGCCGGAAGCTCCTGTTCCGGGAAATGGGTAACCTGACCATGCCTCTCGACCAGTTCATTACCTCCGTCGGCATGTCATCCATCACGCGGGTGAGCCGAACCGCCATCTATTTGACCAGCCGATCCGAGGGCGCGCCTTCGGCCCTGCTGCACAACCTCAAGCATAACGAGGTGCTGCATGACCGCAATGTGCTGGTCACCGTCCAAACCGCCGAGGTGCCCTATGTGGCGGTCCAGGATCGCATCAAGGTCATCGATCTTGGCCAGCATTTCTACCGGGTGTTTGCGAGCTATGGCTTCATGGAACAGCCGAACATTCCCGAGGCGCTGGAGGGGTGCGCGGCGCAGGGCCTCGCCATCAACCTTCACCACACCTCCTTCTTCTTGAGCAGAGAGGTGGTGCTGCCCAAGCTGAGGCCGCCGATGGCGCTGTGGCGGACCCTGTATTTCATTTGGATGCTCCGCAACGCCCAGAGCGCCACCGAATTCTTCCGCATTCCCAGCAATCTCGTGGTCGAACTGGGGACCCAGGTAGAAATCTGAAGCCGCCTACTCGGAAAGCGCCCACTATTTGACGAGGGTCACTGGTATCTTGGCGCGGTGGACGACATCGGTCGCCACCGAGCCCATGAGGATATGCTTGAGCCCGGTCCGGCCATGGGTGCCCATGACAATGAGGTCGCAGCCATGCTCCTCGGCGTAGTGGGTGATGGCCTCGGCCACCTGGCCGTCACCGACCAACACCTCATACCGGTAGGGGATGCCGGCGGCGTCGAGCAGGGCCCGGCAGGCCCGCAGCTCCTCCTCGCCCTCGTGCCGCTGCATGTCGGCAATCTCCTCGGCGGTCAGGAAGCGGCGCACCTCCCAGGATTCGATAGGGGGGCGGACGTGGAGCAAATGGATCTCCGGGGGGGCCTCCGGGTGGATAAGCCTCAGGACATGCTCGACGGCTCGTGTCGAGCTCTCGGATCCGTCAACGGGTAACAAGCATTTCATGGGGTTCAACACTCCGACGCCGCGCCCTGGGGGCTAGTGATTGCTGGGAGGGGTTGGCAGGACCCAGCCGCCTGTCCAACCCGGCTGCCTGCCTCGGCTGGCGTGGTGGCGGCGTGCGGTTGCCACCCCAGGGTCAGCATCAAGGCCAGAAAACCGATGACATAGGCCAGAGTCACGTGCCAGCCGTGGGTTAGCCAGGCGCCGACCGACTTGGCCTGGGGATAGAGATTGGAGAGCGCCACGCCAGCGGAACTGCCAAACCAGATCATGGAACCACCGAAGCCTACCGCGTAGGCCAACATGCCCCAGTCAAAACCGCCCTGCTTGAGCGCCAGGGCGGTCAGCGGAATATTGTCGAAGACGGCGGACACGAAGCCCAGGGACAGGGCCGAATACCAGGAGGCGGGCGGGAGGCGCTCCACGGGCATCATCGAGGCGCACATCACTAGGGACAACAGGAAGATACTGCCCTTGATGGTCTCCGGCATCAGGCTCCACGCCGGCCGGCGGATACCTTGGGTGGCGAGGATGACGACCCACACCGCCACGCCGAGGAAGGGGAAGCTGTCCGCCAGGTCCTTGAAATGGAGATTGACCAGGACATTGGCGATGATGGCGATCACCAGGATCAGGGCGACGATCCCCACCCGGGCCCAATCCACTCGGATCCCTTCCGGCACCTCCCGCACGACCGGTTGATAGCGATGCTGCTGGATGGCGGCGGGGATGCCACAGACCACCAGGGCCACGCCCGCCGCCACATAGGCGTGCAAGACGTCCAGGGGGTCAACGCCGGAGATCCACATCATGGTCGTGGTCGTGTCCCCCACCACGCTGCCGGCACCACCGGCGTTGGAGGCGGCGACGATGGCGGCCAGAAAGCCGATATGGACCCGGTAGCGGAAGACCCCGGCGGCAATGGTGCCGCCGATGAGGGCGGCGGCAATGTTGTCCAGGAAGCTCGACAGCACGAAGATCATGACGAGCAGCACAAAGCCGCCGAGCCAGCCCTCCGGCAGAAAGCGCGGCAAGAGCTGGGGGATGTGGCTGTCCTCGAAATGGCGGGCCAGTAGGGCGAAGCCGAGCAAGAGCCCCAGTAGATTGGCAAGCAAGACCCACTCGTGCCCCAAGTGGTCGACGAGCCCCCCGAGCCCGGGTCCCGCGGCGAAACCCGTAAACAGCAACTTAAAGGCGATAATAACCGTCAGCCCACCCAAGGCGACGGCCAGGGTATGGTTGTGGAAGAGGGCCACGCCCAGCAAGGTTGCGGCAAAGAGAATGAACTCCACCGGGGTGCAGAACTGGATAAGGGTGGGCTGGTAGCCGCTCTCGGCGGCGAACAGGAGACCCGGCAGACAGATCAGGGCCAGGCACCCCATCGGTAGGAGCACGCTCAGACCCAGGGGGCTCGAATGGACCCTGGGCGAACGGGCCAGGCTTAAGGTGTCGGGGTACCTGCTCGCCAAGGCGGCGGGGACCCAGCCAGAAGGCAAAAAGGCGGCAAATGTCATTTTTATCTCGACTGTTACAGTGAATTCTCGAAGGCCGATGATCTTGGCCCGCGGATGGATGCCCCTTTAGGGTCGTTAGGGCGCGTGTCAGACATGATCCCGATCGCCTATCTTGGGAGCTTGATCCGGAGCCGCCCGAGCCTGGGAGGGGGGGGAATTGGCGATGGACGGCGGAATAATCTCTTGCGGCTTGGCCCCCTCCTCTTCATCACGATCACCACTATTCATGGCGAAACGGAACCCCTTGATCGCACTTCCTAAATCAGAACCGATGGTCTTGAGCCGCTTGGTGCCAAAGAGCAGCATCACGATCACCAAAATGACCAAAAGCTCCGTCATACCAATACCACTAATACCCATATATTACTCCCGAGCCCTTTGCATAGGCCATTATGAAGATAACCTTTTCATCTGGATCAAGGGACAACCGCGATGGCTTATTCGCTATTAAAGATCTTTGAAAAAAATCAATACCGGGAAAGCCAAGACTCCCTTCAGGGGATGGAGGAACATTGCGGAAATCCAGAGTGGCCCCGGAACCCCGCGAAAAAACTCAGCCTTGCCTGGGTCCAAGCGATACCGACCCCTAGGTCTCGACGGCCAGGGCGCTTTGACGATAAGAATACACGAAATAAACGACGAGCCCCAAGGCCATCCAGATGCCAAAACGCAGCCAAGTCATTACCGGTAGGTTCACCATCAGGAAGAGGCAGGAAGCGGCCCCTAACAAGGGGACCAGGGGTGAGAAAGGGGTGCGGAAGGGACGGGGCAGATCCGGGTGCTTGTAACGGAGCACGATTACGCCGATGCAGACCAGAAAAAAGGCGGCCAGGGTGCCGATATTAACAAGTTCCGCCACGTCACCAATGGGGGTGAGTCCGGCGATGGCGGCCATCACCAGCCCGGCTACCAGGATCACTCGAATCGGGGTCTGGGTGCGCCGGTTGACCCGGGCGAAGAGGGGCGGCAAGAGGCCGTCCCGGGCCATGGCAAGAAAGACGCGGGTGAGCCCGTAATACATGGCCAGCATGACCGTCGTCAGGCCGGCGATAGCCCCGGCCGCCACCAGCCCGGCGCCCCAGGGATAGCCCAGGCGCAGCACCACATCCGCCACCGGCGAGCCCACATTGAGCGTGGCGTAGGGGACCACCCCGGTCAGGAGCCCGGCGGTCAGGATGTAGACGAGGGTGCAGAAGGTCAGGGAGGCCAGGATGCCGATGGGCAGGTCGCGCTGGGGGTTACGAGCCTCCTCGGCGGCGGTGGATACCGCATCGAAGCCGAGATAGGCAAAGATGACCAGGGCCGCCCCGCCGATCACCCCGCTCCAGCCGAAGGGCATGAAGGGACTCCAGTTGGCCGGATCGACATGGGAGAAGGCGATGCTGATAAAGACCCCGATCGCCAGCAGCTTGACCAGGACCATGGTGGCATTGAAGCGAACGCTCTGGCGCACCCCCAGCATTAGCAAGAGGCCCAGGATCAGAACGATGGCGGCCGCCGGCAGGTTGATGAGTCCACCTTCCAAGGGTCCCTTGAGCAAGGTCGGCGGCAGCGCCAGACCCGCCGCCTGGAGGGCATTGTTCGCATAGGCCGACCAGCCGATGGCGACCGCCGACACCGCGACCGCGTACTCCAGGATCAGGTCCCAGCCGATGATCCAGGCTATTAACTCCCCAAATCCCGCGTAACTGTAGCCGTAGGCGCTACCACAACCGCCAATGGCCGCGGCCAGTTCCGCATAGGCCAGGCCGGCGAAGGCGCAGGCCAGGCCGGCGATTACGTAGGAGAGGATGATGGCCGGCCCGGCCTGAGTGGCGGCGGCCACCCCGGTCAGGACGAAGATACCCGCGCCGATGACGGCGCCGATACCGAGCAAGGTCAGGTCCAGGGGTCCGAGGATGCGCCGCAGGCCGGTGTCGGTGAGATGGTGATCGGAATTGATCGCCTTGGTACGCAACAAATCTTTCATGGCTGGGGCCTACGAGGCCAGGGCTTGACGGGCGCGACGTTGGGCAAGCAGATACTCGACGACCATGGGCATCACCGAAACCAGGACGATGCCCACCACCACCAGTTCGAAGTGCTTGTTGACCCAGGGCAGATTGCCGAACCAGAAGCCGGAGAAGAGACAGACCGCCACCCAGGCGATGCCCCCCGCGACGTTGAAGGTGGCGAAGCGCGGGTAACCCATCTTGCCGATGCCCGCCACGAAGGGCGCGAAGGTCCGGACGATGGGGACGAAGCGGGCCAGGGCGATGGTCTTGCCGCCATACTTCTCGTAAAAGTGCTGGGTGCGTACCAGATGCTCCTTATTCAGGAAGCGGGAGTCCTCGCGGCGAAAGACCTTCGGGCCCAGATGGCGCCCGATCGCATAGTTGACGGCATCCCCGAGGATCGCCGCCAAGGTCAGCAGGAGGAACAGCAGCCCGATATCGAGGGGTCCGGTCGCGGCCAGGGCCCCCAGCGCGAACAGGAGCGAGTCACCCGGCAGAAAGGGCGTCACGACCAGCCCCGTCTCGGCGAAGATCACCAGGAACAGGAGCAGATACAGCCAGGGGCCAAGCATGATCGTCCACTGGTCCAGGTTCTCGCGCAGGTTAAAGAAGATATCCATGACGAACTCGAATGCTTCCATACGGGTCTCCGGGTCAATGGGCCTAGGTTGGCCTATGGTCGGGAGCAGCCCCGAGCCTGTCAAGAAAATCAGGCCCGGAACAGTGGAGCGCTTGGCAATCCCGATCGGCGCCGGCGGAGTGGGGCGGGTAGCGATGAAACCCCGCACTACTTTCGGGTTGAAGCGGACCATTCAATGGTCTAATCTTGCTGTCGAACAACGATAAGCCACGTCCACGCCAGGAAGCACCTATGCATATAGCCGTTACCGAGGCTAAGGCACAATTGACTGATCTCGTGCGCCGCGCCGAGGCGGGGGACGAGGTGATTCTGACCCGCCACGGTCATGCCGCCGTGCGCCTGGTAGCCATCAAGGCCGTGCCAGACAGTCTGTCCCGGCGGGCACTGCTGGAGGCATTACGGGCTTCCGTGTCCCCCAAGACCGGGCCAAGCGCGGCACGCAGCCAGGATTTCCTCTACGATGACGATGGACTGCCAGGATGATCGCGGTCGATACGTCGGCCCTGATGGCAATCCTGCTGAACGAGCCCGAAGCGGATGCCTGTATCACGGCGCTCGCCACCGAGGCAGACCTGCTTATTTCCGCCGGCACGGTGGCGGAGGCGCTGATCGTGTCGGCACGCCGCGGCGTTGGTGAGGCGATGACCCGCCTGATCGACGAGTTGGGTTTCGAGGTGGTGCCAGTGACCGCGGCTTCGGCTCGGCGCATGGCACTGGCCTACGCGGTGTGGGGCAAGGGCATCAACCCTGCCGCCCTCAATTTTGGGGACTGCTTCGCCTATACGGTAGCCAAGGAACACGGGTGCCGCCTGCTCTATGTCGGTGGTGACTTCAGTCGGACCGATATCGACAGGGTGCCGTGAAGGAGACAGGCCGCCGGTATGGGTACCAGAAGCCCGAGCTTGAATAATGCGACCCGGGGCCCTGTGTAATTGCCCCCCTGGGTGACATCCCGACGCGCGATGGGATAGGGTCAAGTAACATTAGTAAGTTACCTTAGCACGCCGGCGAATGCGGGCAGGCGGCAGGTCGTACCCCCGAGCCCAGGGGTGTCTCAGCCTAGGTGAAAATCGAGCATTTTCCATGGAAATTGCCTTACTCCTCGCTCTCATCCTGATCAATGGCCTCCTGGCCATGTCCGAAATCGCGCTGGTCACCGCCCGCCGGGCGCGGTTACAGAAATTCATCGACCAGGAGGGCGACAAGGCGGCCGCTGCCGCGATCAAACTGGGCGAAGACCCGACCCGATTTCTGTCCACCATCCAGATTGGCATAACGGCAATCGGCGTGCTCAGCGGTATCGTCGGCGAGGCCGCGCTGGCCTACCCCATGGCGGGCTGGCTGATGTCCCTGGGCATGGCGGAGAACTACAGCTTCATTACCGCCACGGGCCTAGTGGTGGTGGTCATCACCTATGTCACCATCATCGTGGGTGAACTGGTGCCTAAGCGTATCGGCCAATCCCACCCCGAGACCCTGGCGCGGCTGGTTGCCCGACCCATCGAATGGCTGGCCATGGCTACCAAACCCTTCGTGCTGCTGTTGTCCCTGTCCACCCGTGGTTCGCTGCACCTGCTGGGTGTCAAGGAGAGCACCACAAGCCCAGTAACCGAGGAAGAAATTCACGCCATGCTGGCCGAGGGCACGACCGCAGGTGTCATCGAATCCCAGGAGCACACCATGGTCCGCAATGTGTTCCGCCTGGACGATCGCCCGATCGGCTCCCTGATGGTGCCGCGCGGGGATGTGATCGTGCTCGATCTGGAGGCCTCCTTCGAGGTCAACCTAGCCCGGGTCGAATCTTCGGACCATGCCCGCTTCCCCGTGGTGCATGGCGACTTGAACGAGGTGGTGGGGGTCGTGGATGCCAGCAAATGGCTCTGCAACGCCCTGCGCGGCCATACGAAGAAATTGGCCGACCAGTCGCTCCAGGAACCCCTCTACATACCCGAGACCAGCAGCGGCATGGATCTGCTCGACAATTTTCGTCAGTCCAAGGTGCACATGGCCTTCGTGGTGGACGAGTATGGCGAAGTGCTGGGCATCGTCACCCTCCAGGACCTGATCGAGGCGATCACGGGGGAGATGAGCCCCACGGATCCCGAGACCTCCTGGGCGGTACAACGGGAGGACGGCGGTTGGTTGCTGGACGGCCATATTCCGGTGCCCGAACTCAAGGATCGCCTCGGCCTCGAGGCCGTCCCGGAAGAGGAACACGGCCGCTATAACACCCTGAGCGGCATGATGATGCTACTCACGGGACGTCTGCCCGCGGTGGCTGACGTGGTGGACTGGGAAGGTTGGCGGCTGGAGATCGTGGACATGGATGGCCGGACCATCGACAAGGTCCTCGCTACCCGTTTGCCAGAGGAGGAGGAGGAGGACAAGGGATCGGAAAATCCCTAGCTGGCCCTCCGCCTCGCGAACTCCAAGTCAAACCCTCTTATTTTAGTCTCCAGGAAAAACCGGCACGGGAGAGATAGGCGGTTAAGCCGGGTCAGTTGGATGTGAGGAATCGGTCCCCGGCGCGGGGATCACCCAGGCCGGGGGCCAAGGATGGCCTGTATTGGCCCCTACATCATACCCATCATCTTGGGCAGCCAAATTGACAGCGGCGGCCAGTAGGTGACGATTACTAGAAACACCAGCATGGTCAGCAGCCAGGGCCAGACGGCAACGGTAAGCTCGGTAATGCCCATCTTGGTGATGCCCGAGGACACATAGAGGTTCAGGCCCACCGGGGGATGGCACATGCCTACTTCCATGTTCACCACCATGATGATACCGAAATGCACCGGATCCATACCGAGCTGCATGGCGATGGGGAACAGGATGGGTGCCAGGATCAGAACGATGGAGCTGGGCTCCATGAAGTTGCCAGCCAATAGCAGCAGGACATTGGAGATCAGCAGAAAGCCGATGACACCTACGCCGGTGCCCATCATCCAACTGGCCATCTCCTGCGGGATGTTCTCGTGGGTCATGAGGAAGGAGAAGAGCACCGCGTTGGTGATGATGTACAGCAGCATGGCACTCATATTGGCGGAGGAGAGCAATACCTTCGGTACATCCTTGAGCCCCATATCCTTATAGACGAAGACGGCGACCAGGAAGGCATAGACCGCGCTCACCGCCGCCGCCTCGGTCGGGGTGAACATGCCGGAATAGATGCCCCCCATCACGACCAGGATCAGCAAGAGCCCCCAGACCGCCTTGCGGAAGCTGACCCAACGCTCGCGCCAGGTAGCCCTGGGCTGGCGCGGATAATCATTCTTCCAAGCGCGGTACCAGGTGGTGAAACCCAGCATGCTCGCCAACACCAGTCCCGGAATGATGCCAGCCATGAAGAGAGCGCCCACGGAGGTATTGGTGGACACCGAATACATCACCATGACGATGGAGGGCGGGATCAGTATCCCCAGTGCCCCAGAGGTGGTGATGACGCCGGCGCCGAAGCGTTTGGGGAAGCCGGCCTTGACCATGGCGGGCATCAGAATGGAGCCGATGGCCACCACCGTCGCCGGGCTGGAGCCCGACACCGCTGCAAACAGGGCGCAGGCCATGACGCCCCCCAGACCCAAACCCCCGTGCCAGTGTCCCAGCATCGAAGTGGCGAAATAGATCATGCGCCGCGCCACCCCGCCGTGGGTGAGGAAGTTGCCAGCGAGGATGAAGAAGGGGATGGCCATGATCTCGAACTTCTCGATGCCGGTGAACAGCTTCATGGCTACCGCTTCGATGGGTACATCGGTCAGAAAGAAGAGGAAGGACAGCACGGTCAGGCCGAGGGAAATGGAAATCGGCATGCCGGTCAGCATGAGGCCAACCAGCAAACCGAAGATGATGAGACTATTCATGTCCTATCTCCTTGCTCCGGCTTGGGGGGAAGGCCGCCTGGGTCGGGGTCTTGAGTCAGTTCACGCGGGTGCAGGTTGTCATCCATTTCGTAAATCAGGTCGTCATCGCCAGGTTTGAGCGGCTGGCCCTCTTCCAGACCCTCGACAAAGCCGTGATCATGATGGGGCAGTTCACCCATCTGGATAAAGTTGACCGCTACCTGGAGGAACCGGAAGCACATCAGGGAGGAGCCTAGGGGAATGGCCGAATAGACGATCCAGGTCGGCATTTCGAGGTCGGGCGTGGTCGGTCCCTCCGGGATACCCGAGAGCGGCTGACCCAGGGCGGTAAATAACCAGTAGTGGGCGCCGTTCTCCCAAACGAAGGCGACGCCCAAGGTGGCGATGATGCCGGTAAAGAGAGCGCCGGCCAGTAAGCCAATGACGATAAAGATGCCTCGGTTCTTCTCATTGAGCCGATTGATCAGGACATCGACGCCGACGTGGATACCCGTACGAACCCCGTAGGCGGCACCGAACTTGGCCATCCAGACGAACATGATGATGGTGAGTTCCTGGGCCCAACCCAGGTTGATCTTAAAGAGGGTGTCGTAGATGACATCCCAGCCCCAGTCCGCCGCCATGTCGAGGGTATAGCGATGGAGGACGGCAATAAAAATGATCAGGGTCGCTGCCCCGATGAGGAAGGCGATCAGCCATTCCTCCAAGTGGTCGAGGATTTTTAACACGGCGAATCTCCGGTTGGCCGGGATCTCGCCCCGACCCTATGTCAGGCAATGAGCGACAGTTTAGCTTGACGCTCGGGAGGGCTGGCTAAGGGGCGCGGAAACCCGCGCCCCGAGCCCGGTGCCGGTTAAAGCTTGCTCATGTCGTTGCCGGTGGCCTTGTAGATGGACTGAATCAGGTCGGCGCCCACGCGCTCGGCCATTTCCACGTGCACCTTGGCCAAGGCCTTCTTCCAACTCGCCTTTTGCTCGGCCGTCAGCTCGATGATCTCGCTCTTGCCACTCGCCTTGACCTTGGCCAGGGAGTCCTCGTTCTCCTGCTTGGCAATGTCATTAGCGTACTGGGTCGATTCGACCATGGCCTCTTCGAGGGACTTGCGGATGTCCGCCGGCAGTCCATCCCAGAAGGCCTTGTTGACGATGACCGCATAGCCCAGATAGCCGTGATCGGACTTGGTCACAAACTTCTGGACCTCGTACATCTTCTGGGTGTAGAGGTTGGAGGGCGGATTCTCGGTACCATCCACGACGCCGGTCTGCAGGGCCTGATAGACCTCGGAGAAGGCCATGACCTGCGGGCTGGCCCCCAGGGCCTTCATCTGCGCCTCCAGGACCTTGGAGGACTGGATACGCATCTTCTGGCCGCGGAAGTCCTTGACCTCACGCAGGGCCTTGTTGGAGCTCATGACCTTGAAGCCATTATCCCAGTAGGCCAGACCCAGAATACCCTTGGGGCTCAGCTTGGCCAGCAGGTCCTTGCCGATTGGGCCCTGAGTGACGGTATGAAGCTGTTTGTAGCCATCGAAGATGTAAGGCAGGTCAAAGACCTCGAATTCCTTGACGCCCAGGGGGCCAAACTTGGCCAGGGAGGGGGCCAGCATCTGCACCGAGCCTATTTGCAGGGCCTCCATCTCCTCCTTGTCCTTATAGAGGGTGCTGTTGGCATAGACCTCGACCTTGACCTTGCCCTGAGTCTTTTCGCTGGCGAGCTTGGCGAAATGTTCCGCCGCCTTGCCCTTGGGGGTATCCGCCGCCACGACATGGCTAAATTTGATGACGATGGGTTCCTCGGCCTGGACCACGAGGGCGAGACCTAGACACAGCAGGCCTAATAGGATGGAAGTGCGTTTCATGGCGATGTGGGCTCCTCATTGTGGTGGTTGTTGATCGCCACCGCCTCCGCCTGGCGCCAAGCCAAGGGATGATGGCCGTGACCGAGCGGAGTTTAGCCCAGATGACAATGATGTTACTAGCCGAGCGGGCGATTACTTTGCCCGCCGGGGCCCGGAATTGGCGGCCGCGCCTTCCGTCCCTCAATTCAAGTAACTTTTGGCCTCCTCGCCCGGATTTGGCAGGCCGGCAATGCGCCAGATAATTAGGCAACCGCCGAACAAGCCCTTGATTTGGGAGCGGGATAGTTCGGTGCCGCGGCAGACCTGGCGCAGGTTGGACGGGGCACCTAGCCGCAGGAATTTATCGCGGATAAAGCCGATGACCCGCCAATGCTCCGCGGTGAGTTGCTCCAGCCCCTCTTCCTCGGCCAGGGTCCGGGCAAGCTGTTCACTCCACAGGGAGGGGTCGATCAGAAAACCATCCTCATCGAAAAGCTGGTGGGCAAGGTGGGGCTGGGTGGCAAGGGGGTGGCTATGAAGGTTGGGCATGGCGATCGACTCCCGGGTTATCTCGTTGGGGTGTTTGCCGCGCTAGCGGCTTGCAAGGAAGTATGGTTCGGGCCTTTGATAATGTGAAATAATGAATTTAAATTTTTTATCAAGAATCATGATATGGAACTGCGGCAACTCCGCTCCCTGATCGCCTTGGTCGAGGCCGATTTCAACGTCAGCCGTGCCGCGGACCGCTTGAGCCTGGTGCAGCCAGCGGTCTCCCAACACCTCAAACACCTGGAGGAGGAACTGGGCGTCCCCCTGATTCAGCGCCATGGCAAGCGGCTGTTGGGCCTGACTCCCGCCGGGGACGAGGTCCTGCGGCATGCCCGCGCGACCCTGGCGGGAGCGGCGAATATCCTCGCCATCAGCCAGGATCAGGTGGAGGATAGCCGAGGGGTACTGCGGATTGGCACCACCCACGCCCAGGCACGCTATGTGCTGCCCCCCCTGATTCGCCACTTTCGCGAGCCCTTCCCCGAGGTGGAAATTCAACTTCACCAGGGTACGCCGAGCCAGTTGGTGGCAATGGTGCTGCGTGATGCCGTGGACCTGGCGATCTGCACCGAGGCCATTGGCAATCACCCGGACCTGATTTCCTCGCCCTGCTACCGTTGGAATCGCTGCCTGATCGCGCCCCGGGATCATCCCCTGCTGGCGGCGCGGCCCATCAGCCTGGAACTGCTCGGCGACCAGCCCCTGGTCACCTATATCTTTGGTTTCACTGGGCGCGGACACTTCAGCGACGCCTTCGCTCGCGAGGGCCTGAGGCCCAGGGTGACGGTGAGCGCCGCCGATGCGGACGTCATCAAGACCTATGTCCGCGAGGGCTTTGGCATTGGCATCATTGCCGACCTGGCCTATGACCCCCACCTCGACACCGATTTGGGCCGCCGGGACCTCAGCCATCTCTTCCCTTGGGAGGTGACCCGCATGGCCCAGGCACGGTCCAAGTACCCGCGGACCTTTCAGCGGGCCTTTATGGAACTGTTCCAGCAGGAGGCCGCCACCCTGGTTCGGGAGCGGCAACGGGGGGAATGAGGTGTAAGATCGGCGAGGATTTCGAGAATCCTTAGCCGCTTCCCGTTAAACTATGGGTGAGGGGTGCCCCTAGGCCCCTCCCAATGACCCACCACTCAATTAGGAAAGACCAGATGCGCACATTCGATGCCGAACCTCAGGTCCTCCAAGACATGCGCGAAGAGAGCGAGATCGTCACCGCCCAGGCCCATCAGGATTTCAATGTCTGGGCCGTGCGCCACCCGACCTTGGGCAAGTTGGTGATCATCGAAGGGCGGGATGGCAGCGGCGTGATCGTCGAGACCGAGGAATGACCCTTTTTCATCGCTCTTGCCCATGGCGCTAGAGGCGAACATATCGTTGTAATGGCCGCCGCGATGGCGGTCTTGATTTTGCCCGTTGCCAGCCAGCGGCGGGATCCGAGCCCAGGATACTGCGATGGCCAAAAGAATTGCCGAACTCAAGAAGCCCACGATCAACCCGACGGTCACGGCCGAACCGACTCCACCGGTAGTCCTGACCCAGGCCCCGGAGGCGGTGCCCCCGGTAAAGCCAGCGCCACCGGCAAAGGCCGCACCCGGGGTCCCCAAGGTCGGTCCGGGCGGTCAGGGGGTTGTCACCGCTCCCCTGGCCCTTGATCTCAGCGAGCTGATTGCCACCGCCCCCGAGTTACCGCGGGCTGAACAGGAGATCCCACCCGCCCCCCCTGCCATCAGGGTCGGCGTTGCGACCCCCGCCCCGCCTTTGCCCCTCGCCCCCCAGTTCGTTGAGTCGCCGCCAGCCAGCCCCCAGCCAGATCTCCCGGCGGAGGCCATTCCCGCACCCGCGCCCCCCCAAGAGGAGCCGGAATCCATCCATCTGGTGGAACCCCTCCCCTACGAACCGCCCGCCGCACCGAGCCAGGAGCCCTCACCCTACGCCTACCAGGGCCCCAGCCTCTATGTGGTCCACATCACCCCGGAAATGGCGCCGGTGGCCAAGGTCGGCGGCCTGGGTGACGTAGTCTTCGGTCTGTCACGAGAATTGGCCATCCGCGGCAATCATGTCGAGATCATCCTGCCTAAGTACGACACCCTGCGCTACGACCACATTTTTGAACTCCATGTCGCCTTCCAGGATCTCTGGGTGCCCTGGTACGAGGGGGCCATTCACTGCACTGTCTATTTTGGATTTGTGCACGACCGCAGATGCTTCTTTATCGAGCCCCACTCCCAGGACAACTTCTTCAACCGGGGCGCCATTTACGGCTTCAGTGACGATCTCTTGCGCTACGCCTTCTTTTCCCGCGCGGCCATGGAATTCCTGTTCAAGTCCGGCAAGCACCCCGACGTCATCCACTGCCACGACTGGCAGACGGCCCTGGTGCCGGTCTTCTTGTTCGAGATTTACCAGCACCTGGGGATGACCCATCCCCGCGTCTGCCTCACCATCCACAACTTCAAGCACCAGGGAGTCACCGGCCAGGAGACGTTGCGCGCCACGGGTCTGCGCCGGCCCGAATACTTCATGGACTATAACCGGCTGCGCGACAACCACAACCCGCAAGCGCTGAATCTCCTCAAGGGCGGCATTGTCTATGCCAACTTCACCACTACGGTATCGCCGCGCTACGCCTACGAGACCCGCGATCAAGGCCAGGGCTTCGGCCTGGAGCCGACCCTGCATACCCATCATCTGAAATACGGCGGCGTGGTCAATGGCATCGACTATGACGTCTGGAACCCGGAGGTCGATCCCCTCCTGGCGAAACGTTATGACAGCGAGACCCTGGATGCCAAGTACGACAATAAACGCGCCCTGCGTCACCGCCTGATGCTGGCGGACAATGAGAAGCCCATCATCGCCTTCATTGGCCGTCTCGATCCCCAAAAGGGCCTGGAACTGGTGCGCCACGCCATCTTTTATGGCCTGGAACGGGGTGCCCAGTTCGTGCTACTTGGTTCCAGCCCGGATGCCGGCATTAACGCCGATTTCTGGGGGCTGAAACGGATGTTGAACGACAGCCCCGACTGCCATCTGGAGATCGGCTTCGACGAGGACCTCTCGCACCTGATCTACGCCGGCGCCGATATGATCCTGGTGCCCAGCCAGTTCGAGCCCTGTGGCCTGACCCAGCTCATCGCCCTGCGTTATGGCACCATCCCGGTAGTGCGCTCCGTGGGCGGCCTGGCCGATACCGTCTTCGACAAGGACCATGCCCAGCGCCCCCTGCACGAGCGCAACGGCTACACCTTCCAGAACTACGACCAGGCGGGCCTGGAATCCGCCTTGGGTCGCGCCATCGCCTGCTACTACCACCACCCCGATCACTTCCGGGAGCTGATGAAGAACGCCATGCGCACCGACTATTCCTGGAACGTCCCGGGGAAGGACTACCTGAATATCTACGACTACATCCGGAACAAATAGGGCGAACCGCGCTCAGGCCTGCTGCCGATAGGTCCCCACCAATTCCGTCCTGGCCAGGATGTGGCCCTCCATGGCCGTGAGGACCTGGTTTTTATGGGGCGTACCCAGATCCGGCAGCCGCGTGTCCAGGGCGTAGAGGATATGGAAATACCGGTGCTGACCGACGGGCGGGCAAGGTCCGTCATAACCGGTGCGACCCCAACTATTGAGCCCCTGGCCGATGCCAGGCGGCAGTGGTCCCTCCTTCAGGCCGGCGGGGAGCCCCTGGCATTCCGGCGGCAGGTTGTAGAGCACCCAGTGATCCCAGACCATGCGTGGCGCCTGGGGATCGGGGGCGTCGGGGTCGTCGACCAGTAGCACCAGGCTCTCGCAACCTTCCGGCACCCCACTCCAGGCCAGATCGGGAGAGGTATTATCACCCTCGCAGGTATGGCGTCTCGGGATTTCGCCGCCCTCGGCAAAGGCGGTTGAAGTCAAGGTCAGGCTCATCGCATCTCATCCTCTACCAGGGTCGTTTTCGTGCATGTATAGTCTGTTTATAGACCAAGCAAGCGCTATCGTCATCCCGCCAGCCGGTTAGGATATACTTCGGCAATTGGCCGCCGCCGAACCTGGCGGCGCCATTTTCACCAACCCCGCACCCTGCTTGGAAGGTTTGCTCCATGTCTGATTACAATGCCGAGGACGTCCGCAACATTGCCCTGGTTGGTCCCGCCGGTTCTGGCAAGACCACGCTGGTCGAGGCCCTGCTCGCCGCGACGGGGGTGATCCCCGCGCCGGGTAGCGTGGCCAGGGGCACCACGGTCTGTGACTACGACCCCTTGGAAAAGGAGCACAGGCACTCCCTTGACATCGGCATCACCAGCTTCAATACCTATGGTAAACATGTTAATTTGCTCGATACCCCGGGCTTTCCGGACTTCCTGGGCCGCAGCGTATCCGTGCTGCCGGCGGTGGAGACGGCGGCGGTGGTCATCAACGCCCAAACGGGGATAGAGCGGATCACCCAGCGCATGATGACGGTCGCGAAGGATCGCCAGTTGTGCCGCCTCATCATCGTCAACAAGATCGATGCCGAGGGGGTGGACCTGGAAGACCTCACTGCTCAGATCCGCGACACCTTCGGCCCCGAATGCCTGCCCATCAATCTGCCGGCGGATGGCGGCAAAAAGGTCGTCGACTGCTTCTTTCAGCCCAGCGGCTCGCCCACCGATTTCTCGGACGTCACCGAGGCCCACGGCCGCATCATCGACCAAGTGGTCGAGGTGGACGAGGCCCTGATGGAAATCTACCTGGAGCAGGGTCAGGAGCTGCAACCCGAGCAATTGCATGACCCCTTCGAGAAGGCCCTGCGCGAGGGGCACCTCATCCCCGTCTGTTACCTATCCGCCGAGACCGGCGCCGGTATCCCGGAGTTGCTGGAGATCCTGGTACGCCTCATGCCCAATCCATCGGAGGGCAATCCACCCGCCTTCATGAAGGGCGAAGGCGCCGGCTTGTCACCGGTGGTGATCAGGCCGGACCCCAATCTGCACGTCCTGGCCCATGTATTCAAGATCATCAACGACCCCTTCCGCGGCAAACTGGGCATCTTCCGCATCCACCAGGGCCGCATCACCCCCAACAGCCAGCTCTTGATCGGCGACGCCCGCAAGCCCATCAAGGTCACCCACCTCTACCGGCTCCAGGGTAACGAGCAGATCGAGGTCCAGGAGGGCGTGCCCGGCGACATCCTGGCCATAGCCCGGGTGGACGACGTCCATTTCGACGCCGTGCTCCACGACTCCCACGACGAGGACCATCACCACCTGCGCTCCATGGAGTGCCCGGTACCCCTCTATGGCCTCGCTATCACTCCCAAAAAGCGCGGGGATGAGCAGAAGCTGACGGACGCCTTACATAAACTCGAGGCCGAGGACCCCTGCTTCCATGTCGAGCACAACGCCTCCACCAACGAGACGGTCATGCGGGGCCTGGGCGAATTGCACATGAAGGTCCTGCTGCGGCGCCTGTCCGATCAGTTCCATGTAGAGGTGGATACCCGCCCGCCGAGCATTCCCTACCGCGAGACCATCTCCGCCAAGGCCGAGGGCCATCATCGCCACAAGAAGCAGACCGGTGGCGCCGGCCAGTTTGGCGAGGTCTTCCTGCGCATCGAACCCCTAGAGCGTGGCGGCGGCTTCGAATTCGTGGATGCGGTGGTGGGTGGCGCCATTCCCAACCAATTCATCCCCTCGGTGGAGAAGGGCGTGCGCCAGCTCCTGGATGAGGGCGCCATCGCCGGCTTCCCCCTCCAGGATGTCCGTGTCACCCTCTACGACGGCAAGTTCCACCCCGTCGATTCCAAGGATATCGCCTTTGCCACCGCGGGCCGCAAGGCCTTTATCGAGGCCATCGACAAGGCCAGGCCCGTGATCCTGGAGCCCATCGTCAAGATCCGCATCCTGGCCCAGAACAGCGCCATGGGCGACCTCGCGGGCGACCTTTCTGGCCGCCGGGGACGGGTCCTCGGCAGCGATGCCACCGGCATGGGCCAGATTGCCATCAACGGCGAAGTCCCCCTGGCCGAGCTTGAGGGTTACGAATCCCGCCTCAAGTCCATCACCGGTGGCGAGGGCACCTACTCCATGGAACTCAGCCACTACGAAGCCGTGCCGGCCAACATTCAGAAGGAACTCCAGGACGCCTTCGAGCGCAACGAGGCGGATTGAGCCCAGGGGCGTGGCGAGGGCCAGGCGGGCCATACCCTGGTCCTCGTCATGACAAGGACCAAGATGGCTCCCACCACCCTACGGCTTGAGGGAGGCGAACGACCATGAATCGCTTTGTCCTCGATACCAGCCTCTTCACCAATCCCGATGTCTTTCGCGCCTTTGGCCCGGACGCCCAAGAGGCCATTCGCGTCTTCAGCCGCCTGGCGCGGGCCACGGGGCGAGACTTCTTCATGCCGGGCTCCGTTTATGAGGAACTCGGCAAGATCAAGGACCTATCCGAGGTCGGGGCGGACTTCGAATCCGTGGTGCGCCTGCGTTCGCCGCGCAAACACGAGATCACCATCCCGGGCACCCTGCTCTACGAACTCATCGAGGAGGTTCGCTATCGCATCGACCGAGGGCTGCGGATCGCCGAGGAGGCGGCCAAGGAGGCGGCCCAGTCTCTGGACGACCCCGGCAAGCTCATCAACCGGCTGCGCGGGCGCTACCGCGAGGCCCTGCGCCAGGGCATCCTCGATAGCAAGGAGGACGTGGACGTGCTGCTGCTCTCCTTCGAGCTCGACGCCACCCTGGTGTGTGCCGACGAGGGACTGCGTAAATGGGCGGACAAGGTCGGCATCGAGGTCATCCATCCCCTGAACTTCCGCGCCATCCTGGAACGACTGATCGAGGTTCCGGGCAGTTCCGGGGGAGCTTCAGTCCAGGAGCGAGGCGCCACGGAAGAGTTGATGCAGTAACCCGGTGAGTTTGGGCACCTCCTTCTCGAACTCCAGCACCCAATAACCCCCCTCCTCCTCCAAGCCCCGTTGGGCAAGATGGGTATGGCCCAGGATGGCGCGCAGATGGGCCATGAAGGCGATGGCGTTCTCCCGGTGGCGGAAACGGCAGCGGAAGTCGTGAAAGACATGGCCATCGCGCTTGAAACGCGTTACCGAACGCCCCAGCCCTTCCAGAAAGGCCCGGCCCAAGTCCCGTTCCAGACGATCGTCAGGCTCCCGTCCGGCTTCATCCAGGTAAAGCGCCAGGCGCAGTATGCGGCCCGTAAAGAAGTCCCCCGGCAACTCCACCGTATCTTCCGCCCGCACCGCGATGTCATAGATACCGGACCAGGCAGTCACGAATTTGGTGCGATGCCCCTCCGGTTCGTCCTCCTTGAAGACCGCGCCCTCCCGCCCCTCCGCGTCCAGTTGCTCCACGACGCCGAGTACCGTCCGCCAGTCCGCCGCCGTGAACCGGCCGAAGGCACGGGTGGTCGGCAGGGCAAACGCCTCGCACAATTCCAGCCTCTCGGCCTGGGAGAGAAAGCCCGACTGGCCCAGACGCATCATGTCGAAGACGAAGAGCCGCACATCTTGGGTGATGAAGGAGGGGCCACCCTGAGTATAAGGATTGTCTGGCCCCGCAAGCTCGGCGCAGAGCACCAGGTCGGGATGGGCCTCGAACAGGGCCATGGGGATAAAATCCGGCACCCGGTCGGTGGCGAAGGGGCAGACATAGCCGCCCCGCGACAAGGCCAGCATTTCGCCCCCGGAGCAAAAGATGCGGACATTGAAGCCGTCGATCTTCTCCTCCATCCAGAAGGGGCCGGTAAACTGCTGGGCCAGTCCCTGTTCCAGGCGGAAGATCCGGCCTATGCGGGGATAGCCGGGGATGATGTGGCCCTGCCAGGCCAAGGTCCCCTTGGGGTAACCGCGAAAATCGTCCGTCAGACGCAGGTAGCGGCGGTCGCCATAGGCCTCCCAACGAGCCTTGTGGCGTTCAAGGGCTTCGGGAAAGAGATCTGGGGGAATAGGCATTTTTCGGTCGATAACCCGGATCTAACCTTAAAACCGATGGTATACAATGGCCGAGTGACCACCCCGCTCGCCGAGAGGAATCGCCAAGCCATGTCCCAAACCAGTCAGCCCCTCCTGCCCCGCCTAACCCTGTTCGTGGCCGTCCTCATCGGCGGCGCGGCCTTTCTTTACATGGTCAAGCTCATGCACGACATGACCTCCCATATCAGCCAGATGACGACCGAAATCAGCACCATGTCCAACAATATGGGCAAGATGCAAATCGACATGGCCTCCTTGGCGCGGGACGTGGGCGATATGCGCCAGCAAGTCGCTTCCCTGCCCGGCATGGCCGCCGACATGCAGCAGATGCGCGTTACCATGGGTCGCATGTCCGGCCTCTTCGGTGGCGGCGAAACGCTGCGCCAGGCCAATCCTGTCGAAATCATGCAGCAATTAGTGCCGGGCGCTGACCGGCGCTAAGGGCACCACCGCCAAGGCCCAACGCCAGGGTTTGGCGTTCAGGGCGCGAGGGTCCGAAAATTCCGAGGGGCACCACCCGGCGAAGCCCCCGTCAACTTGGGGCTTTGCCAGCGTTCCGAGGCAGGCCCATCTGCTTCATCGCCTCAACCCTCGCCCCCTCCAAGCCGCTCATGGCCGGCATGACCCCGACCAGGCTGGCCGGCAGCCACTGCATGGCGCTTATCAGAGAGACCAGCACGGAGGCGACATAAGGTATGGACTGGACCAGGAGGACTGCCACCCAGATCTTGAGATCGAGCTGGTAGGCGTCATAACGCAGGGTCACCAGCAAGGCGCCGAGCCAGAAGGCGACCACAAAGAACCCTTCCTCGCGGGCGTCGGCGAGGGCGCGGATCAGGGCCGGCGCCTGAGCCAGCTTGGGGGTGCGGTAAAAGCCCAGCTTGTCCGAGAACATGCCGGCGAGCATGGCCCGCGAGATGGTATGGGACAGGGCCAGGCCCGCCAGGGCCGCGGCCAGGTTCTGGCGCAGGGTGGCATCCACCCGGCGCCGATACAGAAAGAAGCTCTTGGTCACCTTGAAGGCAAAAAGCACCAGCGGGATCATGGCCACCGTCATATAGGGCGGCGTGACATAGAGCTCGAACATCACCATGGCCACGGTCCAGTAGAGGGCCGCCAGGTTGAAGAGCATGTTGAAGCCGTCGGCGAACCAGGGCAGCCAGCCCGCGGCAAAGTGGTAACGCTGGCCGGCGTCGAGCTTGGTCTCGATCGTGCCCAGGAATTGCCGGCGGTGACGGGCGAGGATACGGACCGCGCCGTAGGCCCACCGATAGCGTTGCTTCTTGAAGTCGCTAAAGCTGTCCGGCATCAGGCCGCGGCCATAGGTAAATGGAATATAGAGCGCCTTGTAGCCGGCCTCGAAAAGCCGCAGCCCCAGTTCCGCGTCCTCGGTGATGCACCACTCGGCCCAGCCGTCCATCTCTACCAGGGCCGAGCGCCGGATCATGGTCATGGTGCCATGCTGGATGATGGCGTTGCGCTCGTTGCGCGTAACCATGCCGAGCAGGAAGAAGCCGCGGTATTCGGCCATGCACATGGCCTTGAAAGCATTCTGGTCGGCATCGCGATAATCCTGGGGCGCCTGGGCGATAGCCACCTCCGGGTCCTGGAAGGCGGGCACCAGATCCCGCAGCCACAGGGGATGCACCACATAGTCGGCGTCGATAACCGCCACCACCTCGGCGGCCGGGTCTGTCTGGCGCAGGGCATAGTTGAGGGCACCGGCCTTGAAGCCCGACAGGGGATCGACATGGAAGAAGCGGAAGCGCTCCCCCAACTGGGCGCAATAGGCCTCCACGGGCTCCCAGACTGCCGGGTCCTTGGTGTTGTTATCGATCACCAGGACCTCGAAATTGGGATAGTCGAGGGCCGCCAGGGCGTCCATGGTCTCTTTCAGCAGTTCCGGCGGCTCGTTGTAGGCCGGGACATGGATGGACACCAGGGGCAAATCGCCATCGCCCACCAGGTTCCTGGGGAAGGGCCGCCGCCATTTGCGCAACCAAATCGACTCGGCCCATTCGTGGGCCTCCGCCATGATGAACAGGATGACCCCCAAGCCGCCCACCAGGAGCAGGAAGCCGGTGATGGCGGTACCAATCGTCATGTACTGACGCGTGTAGTCATAGACGATCCAGACCACGGCCGTGGACAAGCCATAGACGACCAGGGCCAGGAAGCCCTTGCCCTGGTGGGACAGGCTTGAGCTGTCCCGATAGAGGAAGACCAGCAGCAGGACGGCCATGACCACCGACAGACCCGCCAACTCGCGCCAGTGGGGGATACGCACCACCGGCTGGGTGAACTCGAACTTGGGCTCGCGATCGGCATCGTAAACGCCCCAATAGGCGCCGGTGGCCCCCTCGGTACCCATTTTCCAGGTCTGATCGAAGGCCTCCATGACGTAGTAGGTCACGCCCAGTTGCTCGGCGCGCGCCAGGAAGCGGCGCAGGAAGCGGATCTGATTGGCCGGCGTGGCCTCGGCCCCGCCGCTGGTACGGCCATTGCTTGGCCAGCCGACCTCCCCGATGATCACCGGCTTGCCCGGAAATTGCTTTTTGATGTCCTCCAGCCGCGCAAAGACGTGATCGACCGCTTCCCCGATCGGCACTTCCTCCCAGTAGGGAAGGAGGTGGATGGTGATGAAATCGACGTGCTCGGCCAGTTCGGGATGACGCATCCAGATGTAGGGGGGCTCGGCGGTGCTGACCGGCAGAGCGGTACTTCGGCGGACGCGGTCGAGATACTTGATGAGTTCCGGCACGGGGACATCGCCACGCAACAGCGCCTCGTTGCCGACCATGATGCGCACTACGTTGCGGTTACCCTGGGCCAGGACATCGCTCAGACGGTCGAGTTCCTTGTCATTCTCTTCCAGATCCGTGCCAATCCAGGCCCCCAGCGTGACATTCAGCCGGTGCTTCAGGGCCAGGCGCGGCACCTCCGCCAGGGTGTCCTTCACGGTATAGGTACGCACCGCATGCACCGTATCCCGGAGCAGCGCCAGATCCTCGTCGATCTCCTCGACCTTGGGGTAGATATCCTTGGAGGGATCGCTCTCCGCGCGCATGGGCGCGAAGGAAAAGCCCTGCAGCTTGGCGGGCCAGGTGGGCTCCTGCTTCGGCTGGTTGAGCAGGGCCCAGGCCGCCACGGCCAAGAGGGCGATCAGGATCGGGAACAGTAGGTTACTTGACGGCCTCATCGGGCACCTGAGTCTTTGGAGTTGTTATACAGGGGGCGCCCGGATGGCGCCAACAAGGGAAAAACAAAACGATGACAAGGCCCTGACAACCACCCCCCCCAAACAGCCATCGGGCCAAGGCAGCGGATGGCAATATACGGGGCGGAATCCTGCTAGCGCGTCCCGGAGAATCCGGTCAGGCATGCGATCGCTTAATCAACGGAATAATATCCACGACCAGCGGAAAAAAAGCCAGTTTAGTTTACGTTCCAGTTGGTTTACGTTTCGGCACCCCAGAATCCCAGGACAGGGGCATGGGAACCGATGCCTAGCCCCCTGGCCACGCCCCTGCCCGCTCTCCGGCAAGGCCAATCACTGGGCACTGCTCAGGCAGCATTCGAGATGCCAATAGCAGCCGAACCGGGTAAAATCCTCGCTAAGCGCAGGTGGCGGAATTGGTAGACGCCCTGGATTTAGGTTCCAGTGGGGAAACCCGTGCGGGTTCGAGTCCCGCCCTGCGCACCACCCTCCCCGTCCTGGGATTCACGGCCTCAGCGCCGCCATACCTGGCAGCCTGTCTGCTGGCTCAGCTTCCCCGGATCACCGCCAGCCGTAACTAGTCCGTCCGCGTGGCCCATACCGCTGGCTCAATGCAGACTTGGAATACAAGATTCCAAACCTGAGTACCCGGGGCGCGGCGACCTGAATCCAGAAAGGCCCCGTACTAACTCAATCAGCGTGGATAAATTGGCATAGCGGAAAGCCCGCCGCCTGAATCGCCTTGAGGAGTCCGGCGTGGTCTCCCTGGCGATCAAAAAGGGCCATGAGGGGTGAAGGCGAGTCGCTCCCCACCCCAAGCTAGCTGGCATCAACCTCGATACGATCCCCAAGGGCGCCATGGAGCATCAGCCAGGCCTTGTCGCCACTTCCGGGCAGCGCTGGGGTGCCCGCACCCTTCCCTTCCGCCTGGCAGGCGAAGTCGTCATCGTAGAGTAGCCAGGTGGCGGCATTGCGAATGGCCAGGGTCCCGCGGGCCGGAACTTGCAACCACTGGGCCTCTCCCGCCACCTCGATGGTCAGGGTGCTGCCTCCAACCTCCAGCACCTGTACGCTTTCAAGAGGCCGGAAGATGCCGCTCCCGAAGCGGACCCATTCCTCGCCTTCCCGGTCCGCGATGACCAGATCGGCGAGATCCCGACCATTGTTGAGGGGAATCATCATCCACATCCGGGCGCGCTGGCCGTCCTGGCTGGCATCCAGGAGTTGGGTGCCCATGTAGGTCACGCCGACATAGCCCGGAAGCTCGGAAATGTCATCCAGCCTGAGCCGGGGCTGCCCCAGGCGCAACATCCAGGAAGCGGCGCCGTCGTTGACCAGCAACCATTGGCGGCCCAGGCGCCGCTGCCAGCCAGGGGAGCGGGCACCCCGGGGAGGAACCCGCTGGGAGTAGGGCAGTTCCAGGAGGCAGTGTTCATAGCCCCAGGGAATGCGCAGGATATGATAATCGCCGAGTTCCGTCTTCAAGGGCCGGTAGGCATGGAGCGGCTTGCTGTCGCTGGAAAAGGTGGCGTCGGTCCGGTACTTGAGGTCCCTGGCCGTCTCGGTCCAGGCACCCGACTGAAAGGTGGACAGGGTCAAGGCGCGATCGGCCTGGACCTCCACCCGGAGTACGGCCTCGTGCTGGGCAAAGTAGCCCGCCATGGCCGCCAGGGTCTCGTCGTCGACGGCGGCCGCGGGCGCGGGGGTGGCCGGCAGGGGCACCGGCATGGCCGCCAGACGGCCCGTCTCGACCAAGGCATTGAAGAGGATGCGTTCGGCCAGCTTGGCGCTGCCATAACTCAGGGTGGTGCCACTCATGGCCAGCCCCAAACGCGCCTCTGGCAGGACAAAGAACTGACTGCCATAGAAGAGGGTCCCACCATTCTTGGTCCAGGCCTTGACCCCCACGGCGGCCAGGCCCTTTTGGGATACGTCATCCCAGCCCAGGCCCCATTGGAAAGAGGGAATAGGATTGAAGCCGATGGTCTGGCTCTGATCGCGGGCCATTTCCGCCACGGAGGCGGCGGACAGGATACGCCGACCCTCGAGAACGCCACCCTGCAGTAACAGCCTTGCCAGCCGCCCCATGTCCGAGGGCGTGGCATAAAGGCCACCGGTGGCAAAGCCATTGGTGAATTCCTGTGGCAGCGGGGTATCTTCCGAGAAGGCCGGGGCGAAGGTGCCCGCCGGGAAGGGTTTCTGGGGGTAAGCGCTAAGGGTCATCCCCACCGGGACCAGAATTTCAGTGGTAACGAATCGGGCGTAGCTCTGTCCGGTGACGGCCACCACCAGGTCTTCGATCAGGGTGAAGCCATCGTTGCAATAAACGGCCATTTCGCCCGGATCGTGTTTGAGGCGTTGGTCGGCCAGGTCAAACTGGGTCCACGCCGCATAATCCGGATTGGGGGCCTGGGAAAAAATGTTGTTGAAATTCGTACCCGGGAGGCCCGAGGCATGGCTGAGTAACTGCCGAATCGTGATCGCGTCGGCCTCCGGCGAGAGCATGGTGAAGTCCGGGACATAGGTCACCAGGGGTTCATCCAGCTCGACCAGCCCTCGCTCCACCAGGATCATGGTGGCCATGGCCGCCAATACCTTGCTACAGGAGCCGATGCAGAACTGGGTCTCGGTGGTGGGGGCCAACCCCTGCTCCTTGTCGATGACGCCGAAGGCCTCGGCCCAGATGACGCGTTGATCATCCACCAGGGCCACCGAGATGGAAGGGGTATTAGTATCGACCAGGGCCTGGCGAATGGCGGCCTGCCCATCGAGGATGGTGGCGGCGTAGCTCGGCGAGCCGAGAACCCCCAAGTCGTCGTCGCAACCGGTCAGCAGGCCAGGGACGAGCAGGCCCAGACTCCCCAGGCCCGTCAGCTCCAGGAAATCACGGCGGCTGAGAGGAAAACTCTCGCAAGTGGAATCGGGGCGGGAAGGCATTTAAACAGACTCCAAGGGGAAGGTTTCGGCGGGCATTAGGCGGTGTTGGACCTATGACAGCACGGCAAAGCGTTGGGGAAAAGGGGCTGTGATCAACAAATTTTCGCAATACCGCATGGCAACCCGTTTAGATCTTAACTGTGGCATATGACACGCCCCGTCTGGTGATTTGACTTGCGTCAAGGCTAAACGCGGCCTCCGAGGGTAAGTTTTTTTGTGTGCCGCGGGCCGCAGCCCCGTGGTGTTTCCTTAAATACCCATAGCGAGAGGGCGGTTCGATGAACAAATTTTCCAGGCGCGGTTTATCCGTCGCGGTCGGGGCGGTCCTGACGATGAGTGCGGCCTCGGCGGCCTGGTCGGCCGAGACCCTGCAGGACACCATGCAACGCCGGGGTCTGAGCGAGAAAGACCTGCTGGCGGCGGCCAAGACCTATGTCCCCAGCGGAGGCCGCGACGAATACGTGGTCTTCAGTTCCGGTGGCCAGTCCGGTCAGGTCATCGTCTATGGCATCCCCTCGATGCGCATCCTCAAGTACATCGGCGTCTTCACCCCGGAACCCTGGCAGGGCTATGGCTTCGACGACGAGTCCAAGGCGGTCCTGGCCCAGGGCCGCATCCGGGGCAAGGATATGGTCTATGGCGATACCCATCACCCCGCTATCTCGGAGACCGAGGGCGCCTACGACGGGCGCTGGCTCTTCATCAACGACAAATCCAATCCGCGCATCGCGGTCATCGATCTGCACGACTTCGAGACCAAGCAGATCGTCGTCAACCCCTTTTTCAAGTCCGCCCATGGTGGCGCCTTCGTGACCCCCAACACCGAATATGTCATGGAGGCCGTCCAGTACGCCGCGCCCCTCCTCGAGGATGGTTTCGTCCCCTTGGAGGAATTTAATGACAAATACCGCGGCGGCCTGACCTACTGGAAATTCAACAAGGAGAAGGGCCGCATCGAGCCCGAAAACTCCTTCACCTTTGAGCTGGGGCCTTATAGCCAGGACCTTTCCGACGCCGGCAAGGGACCCAGCTACGGCTGGGGCTTCACCAACTCCTTCTGCTCCGAGCGCTACGTGGGCGGCATCGAGCGCGGTCGCCCGCCCTTCGAGGCCGGCTGCTCCTCCAAGGACACCGACTACCTCCACGTCACCAACTGGAAGAAGGCCGAGGAGCTGGTCAAGGCCGGCAAGGTCAAGAAAGAAAAGGGCTATTACTACATCCCCATGGAGCAGGCCATCGCCGAGGGCCTCCTCTATCTGATCCCCGAGCCGAAGAGCCCCCATGGCGTGGACGTGACCCCGGACGGCAAATTTATGATCGTTTCCGGCAAGCTGGATAGCCACGTCTCGGTCTATAGCTTCGAGAAAATCCAGAAGGCCATCGCCGATGGCAAGTTCGAGGGCAAGGACCCCTACGGCGTGCCCATCATCGCCATGCAGGATGTCCTCCAGCATCAGGTCAACCTGGGCCTGGGCCCCCTGCACACCCAGTTCGACGCCAAGCCCTGCATCGCCTACACCTCCCTCTACGTCGATTCCCAGGTCGCCAAGTACGACTATTGCGAAGGCAAGGTGCTGGACAAGCTGTCCATTCACTACAACATCGGCCACCTCATGACCATGGAGGGCGATTCGGTGGAGCCGGATGGCAAGTATCTGGTGGCGCTGAACAAGCTCTCCATCGATCGTCATCAGCCGGTAGGGCCCCTGCATCCCCAGAACCACCAGCTCATCGACATCGGCAACGACAAGATGCAGCTCCTGTACGACATGCCGCTGCCTCTGGGCGAGCCCCACTACGCCGTGGCCATCGCCGCCGACAAGCTGAAGCCAGAAGTGCGCTACAAGTCCGGCACCGATAGCCGTACCGACCAGAAGCACCCGAACGCTACCCGCGCCGGGCGCGAGACCACCGAGCGTAACTGCGACGCCGCGGGCAAGTGCACCACCCAGGTGAAGGGCACCGTCATCCGCTCTCACATCACCCCGGAGATTATCGAGGCAGTAGAGGGGGATACGGTCAGCATCGCCCTGACCAACCTGGAGCGCGCCCAGGACCAGGTGCATGGCTTCGCCATGTACGGGCAGAATGTCCAGCTCTCCATCGAGCCCGGCAAGACATCAACCACGACCTTCGTGGCCGATAAGCCCGGTGTTTATCCCTATTACTGCACCGAGTTCTGCTCGGCGCTGCACCTGGAGATGCAGGGCTACCTGCTGGTCAAGCCCAAGGGCTATCAGGAGGCGGCGACCAAGATGGTCGAGGGCACGGCCTATACCCAAGCGGACTATAACACCCAGGTCAAGACCAACAACGAGACCCAGGCCGTCATCGATCAGGTGGTCGCCTACATCACCGGGCGTAACTTCAAGGACTTCCCGACCGTGGTCGCACTGGTTGAGGATGCCACTGACCAGCTTGGCTTCTCTCAGGATGCCAAGAAGAAGTCCGAGGATGCCGCCGCCAAGGCCGATTGGCAGAACGCCATGCTCTGGGCCAACCAGTGGTGGCAGTATCAGGTGAAGGCCGCGGACCTCGGCCTGCGCGCCAAGGCCCTCCTCGACCAGGGTGGCGCCAAGCCTACCAAGCCCTGATACCCAGGCCCTCCCAGGTCGGGG
>JBATOB010000350.1:0-2706 GCA_049290655.1 Chromatiaceae bacterium
ACCTGGGCGTTGAGGTACTGGGTCACCGCCTCGGTGACGACGGCGAGGAGCTCGTGCATCAGGTTCGGCTGGTCGAACAGCAAGGCCTTGCAGCGGGCGAAGTTCTTGGAGCCGCTGCCCTCGACCATATAGGTCGCCAGGGTCCAGGGGCTGCCGGCAAAGCCGATGAGAGGCACGCGCCCGCCCAACTCGCGGCGGATCAGGGCCACGGCGTCCATGACGTAACCCAGGTCAGCCCCCATATCCGGGACCCCCAGCCGCCGCACATCCTCCCGGGTCCGCACCGGACGCTCGAAACGGGGCCCCTCCCCCTCGGTGAAATAGAGACCCAGGCCCATGGCATCCGGCACCGTGAGGATGTCGGAAAAGAGGATGGCCGCGTCCAGCGGGAAGCGCTCCAGAGGCTGCAAGGTGACCTCGCAGGCTAGGTCCGGGTTCATGCACAGGTCCATGAAGCTACCGGCGCGAGCCCGGCTGGCGCGGTATTCCGGCAGATAGCGGCCGGCCTGGCGCATCATCCAGATAGGGGTGTAGTCCACTGGCTGTCGGAGAAGGGCGCGCAGAAAGGTATCGTTTTTGAGTTGGATCACGTGGCTGGCTTCCGGGCGAGGGTGGTAAAGTGGTGGTTTTTTTGTTCTGGGTAGGAATTCTACACCCAGGGGAGCCCAGAATTGGCGCGGGCCACAACCCTGATCCGCGGTGGGGGATCAGGACGGGGACTCGCCTTCGTAACGTTCCAGCAACCGATTGTAGTCCTCGAAGCCGACAATCTCGCGCATGGTGGCGAAATCGACCCGGCGCACGGGGACGCGGCTGGCCTTGAGGTCCGCCAGGACCTCCCGCATGGCGAAGACGGCGCTATTGAGGAGGGTCAGGGGATAGGCGGCAATCTTGTAGCCCATCTCGGCAAGGACCGCCGGGGGCAGCAGGGGCGTAACACCCTCCTCCAGCATATTGGCCATCTTGGGACCGGGCAGGGCCTGACAGAAGGCCCGCATCTCAACCTCATCCCGAGGGGCTTCGAGGAAGAGGATGTCGGCGCCGAGATCGGCGAAGGCTTGCAGGCGCCACAGGGCCTCGTCGAGGCCGTGGCTGGCGCGGGCGTCGGTTCGGGCCATGATCAGGATGTCGGCGCCTGCCTCCCGGGCCTCCACGGCGGCGCGAATACGGCCGCAAGCCTCGGCGCGGGCCACCACCGCCTTGCCTTGGGTGTGGCCACAGCGCTTGGGGGCGACTTGATCCTCGATCATGATGCCGGCGAAACCGGCATGGGCGTAGCCCTCCAGGGTGCGGCGGACATTGACGGCATTGCCGTAGCCCGTGTCCCCATCGGCGATGACGGGGATAGTGACGGCTTCCAGGATGGAGCGGCCCTGGTCGAGCATCTCGCCGTAGGAGATCAGGCCCGTATCCGGCCGAGCGAGCCGGGCGGCGGCGACGGCGAAGCCGCTCATGAAGGTGAGGGCAAAGCCGGCCTGTTCGATGAGGCGGGCGGAGAGGCCATCGAAACAGCAGGGCATCAACAGGAAATCAGGCCCGGCGAGAAGTTGGCGGAGACGATCGGCTTGGGGATTCATGGGAATGTGGGCACCTCTGGATCGCGGCGCCGCTGGATTTGCGCCCATATCCGCGAAGGTCGAAGCGAAGGGGAAGGCAACGAGGAATCCCCCGGACGCAAAAAAGGGCGGGGTTGGCCCGCCCTTTTGGCTTGATCTCTCCGTGACGAGAGGCTATCCGGAGATCCTCATCAATCCTTAACCCAATCACCGAAGTTATCGGTGGATTTTTCCTCGCCATCGGCGTAACCGGCCTCGTAGGCCTCGGTCAGGCGCTGCTCCTCGCGCTTAGGGTTCAGCAAAAACCCGCATTGCCAACCCTGGATATACTCGTCATCGACACCCATCTGCTCCATTTTGGTGACGGTGTCGTAATAGAACTGGTTCATTTTCCTGTCTCCGAGCTATAGCGATGATGAGGTCAAAGCCTCCGAACCTTATGATTTTTTCGCGGTTTTACAGTAACGGTGATCTCGCGTCGGATCCGACCTGTCCCACACCGCTCCGCGTGCATCTCGTTGCTGGGCATCTTACCGGGGTCATCGGAACACCACGGCGACATCCGCTGCGTTACCCGAGAAATACGCCTCGCCAAATCAGTCCGAGGGTCCACCCCGAACCAGGACTCGCCACATTCACCGGAACCTCTTCGCAAATCCGGCCGATATCCCAAGTGTCGCGAGGCGTAAGAGATATAAGAATACTTCGTTTTTCTAATAGGCGCCAGTCCTACGAGACTGCCGGGAATCCATCACAAAACGGCTTGCGATGGCATGATGGGGGCCTTATTTTGCCAATATCGACATCGGCCTCTTCTCTTTAACCCCGATATAGTCTGACACCAACACCATGCGTCCTGCCCACTTGATTCGCGTCCTCGATCGGGAATTCACCAGTACCCGTCAGGGTCATCATACCCCCGTCATGCTCTGGGGGCCGCCCGGCGTCGGTAAATCACAGATGGTGGCCCAGATCGCCGCCCGTCACGGGGCGCCCATGATCGACATCCGTCTGTCGCAAATGGAGCCCAGCGACCTGCGGGGCATTCCCTTTCGCGTCGGTAACAAGGTCGAGTGGGCGATACCGGCCCTCCTGCCAAACCTTGAATATCATGGCGCCAGTGGCATCCTCTTCCTGGACGAGATCACCT
>JBATOB010000351.1:0-7347 GCA_049290655.1 Chromatiaceae bacterium
GCCAGGTCCTGCGGTTCTTCAAACACTGTTTTCTCAAACCAGCCTCGCCAGGGCTCTATGAACGCGAGCTAGGGCCTATGCTGAAGGCCTACCTATGACCTTAACCGGACACCGTTGCGGCCATCTACATGGTCGAAACCAAGGCGCGCACGGACGTCAATACTCAAGAGGTACAGGCCAAAGCCAATTCGGCAGCACGTTGGTGCAAGCACGCATCGACGCACGCAGTTGAAGTCGGAACAAAGGCGTGGAAATACCTGCTTCTGCCACACGACGAGGTATCGGAGTCGAGGCGGCTATCTGACTATCTGCGGTTTGAAGTGTGTCAAGTCCCGGGAGATTATTAACCTCTGAAACGAACAGGTCTGGTTGCTTTTGATACCCCTGCTGGAGCGCTTCCAGAGGGCAGAAATGGCTAAGTACCCGCTGGGGAAGGTGATTATGGTAGACCTTGACATAGCGCTGAAGGGTGTCCGCCAGGTGTTCCCCGGAGCGGAAGCGGTTGGTCGCCAAAACCTCGCCGATGCGACCGTTAAAGCGCTCGACAAGGTGCATGGCTCAGGTCTCGTGTCTGGTGACTACAGGTCAACGGTGACGGATAACTCCGATCCGCACCAGTCACCCTTCTGGATCAAGGCGGTGGGGCCATGCCGGTGGGGCATGGACACCCGGCCCCTGGCTCGCGGGAGCCCCAGAAAAACGTTGGTGCCCCACCCAGGCCCAAGTGGTCCGCGAAGGCGTTTAGTGCTGGAGGACGTACTGTCCCGGCGCGGCCGCCAGGGGCGGATACTCGGCGTTGCCCAGGGCCGGCGGTGGTCCCAGGGGACCGCAGCGTTCGCCCAACCACTGGGTCCAGTCCTCCCACCAGGAACCCGGCCTCTTGTCGATGCTATCGAGCCAGCTTTCCGGGTCGCGCTGGCCGGTGGCGTCACCCACCCAGTAACGCCGATGGGGGGGGGTCGCGGGGGGATTGATGATCCCGAGAATATGGCCAGAGGTGGCCAGTACATACCGGGAAGGTCCGCCCATCAGGCCGCAGAGTCGGAAGGTGTGGCGCCAGGGGGCGATATGATCCTGCTCCGCGCCGACGGCGTAGAGAGGTTGCCGGATCGCCCCCAGGTCCAGGGGGCGCCCGCCTATCTCCAGGCTTCCCGGCTCCACCAGCCGGTTCTTAAGGTACAGATCCCGCAGGTAGAACTCGTGCATAGCCGCGGGCATACGGGTGGAATCGCAGTTCCAGAAGAGCATCTCATTGGGGGCTAGCGCCTCTCCATACAGATAGCGGTGCACCACGTAGTGCCAGATCAGGCTGTTGGGTCTTAGCAACCGGAAGGCGCGGGCCATGTCGGCCCCATCCAGGTAGCCCGTGGCGGCCATGCGCTCATGCAGGAAATCCAGGCTGCCCTCACTCAGGAAGGCCCCGATCGCGCCGGGATCGCTGAAGTCCACCAGGGTGGTCAGGGTGGACCAATGGGCGATGGGGTTACGAGGGGTATCCTGGCCCTCGGGAGCGGCCGCAAGCCAGGCCAGCAGCATGGCCAGGGCGGTGCCACCCAGACAATAACCCGCGGCGTGGACCTGGGGAACGCCGCAGATGGCGCGAGCCGCTTCCAACGCCGGCAGCACGCCACCTAGTACATAATCTTCCAGGGTCGTCCCCTGGGCCTCGGGGCCGGGATTCCGCCAACTGGTGACAAAGACGCTAAACCCCTCACCGACCAGATAACGGACCAGGCTGTTGCCAGGGCTCAGGTCCATAATGTAGTACTTGTTGATCCAGGGTGCCACCAGCACCACCGGGATGGCGTGGACCGCGGGGGTCGCCGGGGCGTACTGAATCAGCTCCAGTAATTCGTTACGCAACACCACCTGACCGGGCGTGATCGCCAGGTCCTTGCCGACGGCGAAGGCATCCGGTTCCACCATCCGTACCTCGCCCGCCGCCACCTCCCGCAGCCAATGATCGAGGCCATACACTAAGCTGAATCCCTGGCTGGCGATGGCGCGCCGCAGGGCTACCGGATTGGTCCAGAAAAAATTGCTCGGCGCCATGGCATCCAGCCATTGCCTCAACCAGAAGGCCGCCCGCTCACGCTGTTTGGGGTCCATACCCTCGGTGGCGTAGATGGCATCCTGCAACCAGCGACCGTACAGGAGGTACATATCCTTGAGAAAGCAAAATCCGGGTAACTCGGTCCAACCGGGATCTTGGAAACGTTCGTCGCGGACATGGACCTCCAGCGCGGGTTCGCTGGGAATATTGAGAGCGGTTTGGATAAAGTGATCACGAATCTGGGCCGATTCGAGGGCCAGGTCTTGCAGGCTGGCGGTCAACCGCTCAGGATGCCGCAGCCAGGCTTGTTGCAACGCCAGGGTGGACCCGAGGATATCAAACGGATCGTAGGGCAGCGCGATCGGGGGTGAAGGGGTTTGGCCGAGCGAGGGGGGGCGCATCTGGGTCTCCTGCTTCGCCGCGGGGGTTGGGCGAGGTAACGTCTTCTAACATCTCGGTTTCCTGGCGACATCCAACCTGCCACCGCGAAGCCGTCTGGGCAAAGTCTAACAGAATGCTTCTCGGGACCGCTGGTGGCGCCAGAATCCGACCCCATACGTGGTTATTGAGGTTACCATGTTAGCCCAGTCATGATACCCAACCGCCGCCAGCCAGTGCCCCGGTTCTGGTGGCCCCGATCAGCCGGACCCCCTATGCCCGATCCCAACCTCTTCGACGAAGGCGATCCCAGCCAATGGCGCCTGGCCATCCGGGTCTTGGCCATGCCCGCCGATACCAATGCCGCGGGTGACATCTTCGGCGGCTGGCTGATGTCCCAGGCCGACATCGCCGGAGCCACGGTTGCCGTCCAGGCGGCGGCGGGTCGGGTGGTCACGATTGCGGTCAATGAGTTCCGCTTCGTCTCCCCCGTGGCCGTGGGCGATCTGGTGGACATCTATGCCCGGGTGCAGCGTTTGGGCACCACCTCGGTAAGCGTCGAGATTCGGGCCTGGGCCCGCCGCGAGATGGACCCCGAGAGCCGCCATCATGTGGCCGTCGCCAGCATCACCTACGTCGCCGTGGGCGCCGATGGGCGGCCAAGGCCCATCGCGGGATCTCGTCAGACCAAGTAAATAATAAAACCAACGTGTTAAAAGGAGAAAGCTATGTTTGAAGCCATCAAGCTTGGCCGCAAGGTCGATAAGGAGACCTTCAATACCGAACAGGAGGAGCTGCGCACCCAGTTGCTCCTGGTCCAGCGCGAACTATTGCAGACGGACATCCCGGTCATCATCCTCGTCGCCGGGGTGGAGGGTGCCGGCAAGGGCGGGGTGGTCAACCGGCTGCACGAATGGCTCGACGCCCGCGGCCTGCAGTCCTTCGCCTACTGGGACGAAACGGACGAGGAACGCCAGCGTCCACGCTACTGGCGATTCTGGCGCTCCATGCCGCCGCGTGGCGAGATGGCCATCCTCTTTGGCGGCTGGTACCTGGCACCCCTGGAACATCGTATCCATAACCTCTGCAGCGACGCCGAACTGGACGGTGAGCTCAACCGTATCGTCGAGTTCGAGCGCATGCTGATCCAGGACGGGGCCCTGATCATCAAGTTCTGGTTTCACCTGTCCGAGAGAGAACAGCAGGACCGCCTCAAGGAGTTGGAGCGCGACGACCGCAGCCGCTGGAAGATGCTGCCTCAGAAGGGCCAAGAGCAGGAACACTATGCCCACTTCGAATATGTGGCGGAGCGCATGATTCGCCACACCGATCGGGGCATCTCACCCTGGTACCTGATCGAGGCCGGGGACACCCGCTACCGTGACCTGGCCATGGGCAAGACCTTGCTCCACGCCATCAAGCAGCGTTTGAGCGAACCCCCACCCATGGAGCTACCCGCCTCCTCGGGCCACCTGGAACTGCCGGCCAGCCCAGAGGCCCGGATCACGGTCCTGGATCATCTCGATCTGGAGCAAAAGCTGGCCTGTGACATCTACCGTACCGAATTGGCCAAGCTACAAAGCGAACTCAATGGCCTCTGCTGGGAGGCCTACAAAAAGCGTCGTTCCCTGGTTATCGTCTTCGAGGGTGCCGACGCGGGCGGCAAGGGGGGCGTCATCCGTCGTTTCACCACCGCGATCGATGCCCGTCTCTACCGCGCCATTCCCATCGCCGCCCCCACCGACGAGGAAAAGGCCCACCATTACCTCTGGCGCTTCTGGCGCCATATCCCCCGCTCCGGTTACATCAGTATCTTTGACCGCTCCTGGTATGGCCGGGTGCTGGTGGAGCGCGTCGAGGGCTTCGCGACCGATGCCGAATGGCGCCGCGCCTACGACGAAATCAATCAATTCGAGGAACAATTGGTCGAAAGCGGCGTGGTCCTGGTCAAATTCTGGCTCCAGGTCAGTGACGAGGAACAATTGCGGCGTTTCAAGGAACGGGAGGCCGTACCTTACAAGAAGTATAAGATCACCGCCGAGGACTGGCGCAACCGGGACAAGGCGCCCCAGTATCGCACCGCCATCAACGACATGGTGGTCTATACCAGCACGGAATCCGCCTCCTGGACCCTGATCGAGGGCGATGACAAGCCCTTTGCCCGCATCAAGATCCTGACCACGCTCCGCGACGCCCTGCGCACGGCCCTTGAGGATGGCGGCTTCAGTGACAATAGCGGTTATGTCGCCTGCGTCAAGCGCACGATAGAAAAAGAAAATCCGGTAAGGGGGAACCCGGGGAAAGAGAAGAAGGGCAAGAAATAACTCAAAACGTCGGGGAAGACCCATGGATAGCGCGACCCTGGCGGCGGCCAATTCCCGCTGCCTGCTGGCCGTGGCCAATGCCCTGATCGTGGATCGGGGGCTGATCGCCTTTCTCAGCGATCTAGCCCCCCAATGGGGCTCCACTACCGGCAAGACCCGCTCCTACGGCGGCATGGCGAAACTGGCGCAGGCGGATACACGCTGCATCCTGCGCGTGGACTCGCGCACCGCCATCCTACTGAACGAGGCCCTCTATCGGCACGATGGCCCCTCTCGCGTCGCGGCGCAACTGGCCAATGCCCTGCGCCATCCCGCGATCGATCCAGACGGCACCCACTGCCGGGTCGGCGGCGCCCGGATGACGCCCTTCATCATCGGCATTACCCAGTACGCCGACGCCGATGGCCTGACGGTTGCGCCGGATTCCCCGCGCTTTCACCACCGGGTGGTGTCAATATTGCCGGCTTGAGGCCACGGTAGCCCTCCACCCTCGGGCCACGGGCTAAGCTAAGCACCCGACCTGAGCCCGTCTCGGAGAGTGGCGTAATGTTCCGCCACATACTGATCCACCATGTGAATGAAGTCCTCGGCAATGCCCTCCCCCTTCAGCGTGGCCACCTTCTCGCCATCGATATAGACGGGGGCGGCGGGCCGCTCGCCATTGCCCGGTAGGCTGATGCCGATGTTGGCGTGCTTGCTCTCACCCGGGCCATTGACAACGCAGCCCATGACGGCCACCCGCATGGCTACCACGCCGGGGTAAGCCCGGCGCCATTCCGGGAGGCGTTGCCGCAAATGATTCTGGATGTCCAGGGCAAGCTGCTGAAAGGCGGTGCTAGTGGTGCGTCCACACCCAGGGCAGGCGGTGACCCGGGGCGCGAAGGCCCGCAACTCCAGGGCCTGGAGGACCTCTTGGGCGACCTCCACCTCGCGGCTACGCGGCGCGCCGGGCTCGGGGGTCAGGGAGACGCGAATGGTGTCCCCGATACCCTCCTGGAGCAGCACGGCCAGCGCGGCGGTAGAGGCAACGATACCCTTGGCGCCCATACCCGCCTCGGTCAGGCCCAGGTGCAGGGCGTAATCACCACCCGCGGCCAGGCGGCGATAAACGGTAATCAGGTCCTGGACCCCGCTCATCTTGCAAGAGAGGACGATGCGATCGCGCCCCAGCCCGATGGCCTCCGCTTGACGGGCACTTTCCAGGGCGGAGGTAACCATGGCCTCGTAAGTCACTTCACGAACCGCCGCCGGCCGGGTCAAACGGGCATTGGCGTCCATGAGGCGCGCCACCAGTTCCGGGTCAAGGCTGCCCCAATTGACCCCGATCCGCACCGGCCGGTCATGGCGAATGGCGAGCTCGATCAGGGTGGCGAACTGGCTGTCGCGTTTCTCGCCGCGGCCCACATTGCCGGGGTTGATGCGGTACTTGGCCAGGGCCTGGGCGCATTCGGGGTAGTCGCTAAGCAGCCGGTGGCCATTGAAGTGGAAATCCCCGATCAGGGGGACATCCAGCCCCAGGGCGTCCAAGGCCTCGCGAATGGCCGGGACGGTGCGGGCGGCCTCTTCATTGTTGACCGTGAGGCGCACCAGTTCCGAACCGGCGCGGGCCAGTTCCGCGACCTGGCGCACACTGGCGGCGATATCGGCGGTATCCGTATTGGTCATGGACTGGACCACCAGGGGCGCGCCGCCCCCGATCTTGACAGGGCCGACCTGGACGGCGGTAGTGGGGTGGCGATGAGGAAACATATCTGACCTGGCAATAGCTTAAGTTTGTTTCTTGATGCCGGACTGGAAGTCGGCCCATGGCTCAGGGTAAGGGCGACCTTAGCCCCTGGATCAGATCCAGGTAATCCGGTTCGTCCGGGCCGATGAGGCCATGGCGGATCAGGAAGTCGATGATGACCAGATTGCAGTTTATCTTGAATTCTTTCGTATCCCGGACCCTGGCCATTACCTCCTCGATGGGTTGCAACTCGAACCCCGCCACCTCGCCATCCGTGTTGACCGGCCGGAAATCCGCCGGCAACTCCAAGTCGTAGCAATACATGACATCCGGCTTGAGGCCATGCTGGCCCTCCACGCAATAGGTCACGGCCCCGACCGTCACCGCCCGTGACGAGAGGGCCTCGGGCATCCCCGCCTCTTCTCGGCACTCCTTGCGGATATTCTCCGTCAGACCCAGGCCCCAGGGCAGACCACCCGCGACAAGATTATCCAGATGGTCGGGAAACACGCGGCGGTTGGCGGCGCGGCGCGCGACCCACAGCTTGAGACCCTCCCGCGAACGCACAAAGCCGTTGAGGTGCTGGCCGTAAGCCCTTACGCCAAAATAGGGTGCGGCGGAGCGGTCGATCAGCAGCCGCGGCTGGAGCCGGGTCTTGGCGGAGATCGGGTAGCGCTCTCCATGGATGTGGCCAATGATGCCCTGGGCATGCAAGTCTAGGAGGAGTTCATGCAGCACCCGGGATCGCTCCTCCAGCGCTGTCGTCGCATGTACCCAGACCACGCCCTCCTCTCCGGCGCTCAGGACGTCCGGGCAGTCACGCAGATGGGGGACAAAGTCGCGGCGGATCAGACCGACCTTTTCAC
>JBATOB010000352.1:0-7244 GCA_049290655.1 Chromatiaceae bacterium
AAATTAAGAAGCAAGTCAATGCCCTGGTCGCGGCGGGAGGACGCCAGCCCGGCCTGGCGGTCGTGCTGGTAGGGGACAATCCCGCCTCCCGGGTCTATGTGCGCAACAAGAGCGCGGCGTGCGCCGAGGTCGGCTTCCATTCCGAGATGCACCTGCTGGCCGCCGACATCCCCGAGGCGGATCTCTTGGCCCTCATCGACGCGTTGAACGCCCGCGAGGCCATCGACGGCATCCTGGTCCAACTACCCTTGCCAGGCCACATCGATGAGGAGCAGGTCATTGAACGCATTCTGCCGACCAAGGACGTGGACGGCTTTCATCCCTACAATGTTGGCCGCCTGGCCCTGCGCATGCCGCTGTTGCGCCCCTGCACGCCCAAGGGCGTCATGACCCTGTTGGAGCGGACCGGCCGTAAGCTGGAGGGCCTGGATGCCATCATCATCGGCCAGTCAAATATCGTGGGCCGGCCCATGGCGCTGGAGTTACTGGCGGCCCGCTGCACCATCAGCGTCTGCCACAGTCGCACCCGGGATCTTCCGGGTAAGATCAGTGCCGCCGATCTGGTGGTCGCCGCCGTTGGCCGCCCCAACTTCGTCCAGGGGGACTGGGTCAAGGAAGGCGCCATTGTCATCGACGTGGGCATCAATCGCACCGATACCGGGGCCTTGGTGGGTGACGTGGATTTCGCCGCCGTCGCCGAGCATGCCTCCTGGATAACGCCGGTACCTGGTGGTGTCGGGCCTATGACCATCGCCAGCCTGCTGGAGAACACCTTGCAGGCCGCCAGCCTCCATGTGATTGGGTCACAGCGAGGCCTTGAATTCCTTCGAGGGGGAACTGAGCCCGCCGGAGCCTGCGTCCGACCCGCTTGAGAACCTCTGCCTGGGTATACGCCTGGTCCGGGGATCGCCAGCGGGGAGACCACCATTCTGGACGACACCTCCACCCTGACGGCGCCCGGGGTGATTCAGGACCTGCCGCGGGAGAAAACCTACCGCTAGTCCTTGGCCCTCAGCCCCGCCGCCAAGTGGTGCCATCCGCCGCATCCTCCAGCAGGATGCCCGCCACCTGGATTTCATCGCGCAACCGATCAGCCTCGGCCCAGGCGCGGGCCTGGCGGGCCTCGGCGCGCCGGCGGATGAGGTCCTCGATGTCGGCATCGCTCAGGCCACCCGCCGCTGAGCCGCCGCGCAGATAGGCCTCGGGATCATCCTGGAGGATACCGAGCACACCGCCCAGGGCCCGGAGTTGGGCGGCCAGGCCCGCGGCCAGGGCCAGGTCCTCGGTCCGGGCGCGATTGATCTCCCGCGCCAGGTCAAAGAGGGCGGCCAGGGCCTCGGGGGTATTGAAGTCATCGTCCATGGCGGCCGCGAAGCGCGCCCCGAGGGCCTCGCCCCCGGCGGGTGGGGCGCTGGGCAGGCCACGCAGGGCCGTGTAGAAGCGTGTCAGTGCGCCCCTGGCCTGCTCCAGATGCTCCTCGTCGTAATTGAGGGGGCTGCGATAGTGGCTGGTGAGGATGAAATAGCGCACCTCCTCGGGGCGGTAGCGCTCCAGGATCTCGCGGACGGTGAAGAAGTTGCCCAGGGACTTGGACATCTTCTCCTCGTTGACCCGCACGAAGCCGTTGTGCATCCAGACGTTGACGAAGGGTTCACCGGTCGCGCCCTCGGACTGGGCGATCTCGTTCTCGTGGTGGGGGAACTGGAGATCGGCGCCGCCGCCATGGATGTCGAAGTGGTTGCCCAAGCAGCAGGTGGACATGGCGGAGCACTCGATATGCCAGCCGGGCCGGCCAGGTCCCCAGGGCGATTCCCAGGCCGGCTCGCCAAGCTTGGCGGCCTTCCACAGGGCGAAGTCCAGGGGGTCGCGCTTGGCCTCGTCCGGCTCCACCCGGCTGCCGGCGCGCAGCTCCGCCGGATCCTTGCCGGAGAGGCGGCCATAGCCCGGGAAGCTGGCGACGGCGTAATAGACGTCGCCATTGTCCGCCGCGTAGGCATGGCCCTTGGCGATCAAGGTCTGGATCATGGCCAGGATCTCGGCGATGTGCGCGGTGGCCCGGGGCTCGGCGCTGGGCGGCAGGACGCCCAAGGCCGCGGCGTCGTCGTGCATGGCCTGAATAAAGCGCGCCGTCAGATCGGCAAAGGCCTCGCCGCGCTCGTTGGCGCGGGTGATGATCTTATCGTCGATGTCCGTGATATTGCGCACATAGGTCACCTCATAGCCCAGGTGCCGCAGATAGCGATAGACGACATCGAAAACCACCATGACCCGCGCGTGCCCCAGGTGGCAGAGATCATAGACCGTCATGCCGCACACATAGAGGCGGGCCTTGCCGGGTTCCAGGGGGACGAAATCCGCTTTATGGCGGGTCAGGCTGTTATGGATCTGAAGCATGGGGTTTGGGACCGAGTCCGTAGGAATTCAGAGGATAGTAGCAAAGCGGCCCCTTGGGCGAAAACCGCGCCAAGACCCCTGGTAGGGGTCTTGCCGGACCTTAGATGGAGACGTGGGGGTTTTCCGATCCGGACCGAACCCGTAATATGCCATGTTTTATCCCCATCCCCCTCACTATAAGGAGCTCCAAGATGCGGAGATTCATGTTCATCGCCCTCTCTCTGCTGTCCCTCGCCCTTGCGGGCAGCGCCCTGGCGGACAACCCCAAGGTCAGCCTTCAAACCAACAAGGGTATCATTGTCCTGGAACTTTACCCCGACCGGGCCCCCAAGTCGGTCGAGAATTTCCTCGCCTATGTGGACAGCGGCTTCTACAACGGCACCATCTTCCATCGCGTTATCAAGGACTTCATGATCCAGGGTGGTGGCTTTGCCCAGGATATGAAACAAAAGGACGCCCGGGCCCCGGTGGCGATCGAGGCGGACAACGGCCTCAAGAACGAGCGCGGCACCCTCGCCATGGCCCGCACCAGCGACCCCAACTCGGCCACCGCCCAGTTCTTCATCAATCTCAAGGACAACGCCTTCCTTGACCATACCGCCAAGACCCCCCGTGGCTGGGGCTACACCGTCTTTGGGCGGGTCACGGATGGCATGCCGGTCGTTGACGCCATTGGGGCCGTGCCCACCGGGGCCAAGGACCAGTTCCCGAAAGACGTGCCCCAGGAGACCGTTATCATCGAAAAGGCCAGCCGCGTGGGGGGCTGAACCAAAGTCGCGGGCCAGTATCCATCCCGTCACATCGGCCGGACAGAGATCACCCCGCCGCTAATCGCAATAGCCCGCGCCACAGGCACGGGCCTGTCACGAACATCGCTCCGAGACCCGTATCATGATCAAACTCACCACCAACCACGGCGACATCGCCATCGAACTAGACTTCGAAAAGGCGCCGGGCACCGCCGCCAACTTCGAACAGTACGTCCGCGAAGGCCATTACGACGGCACTATTTTCCATCGGGTTATCAATGGGTTCATGATCCAAGGTGGCGGCATGGACAGCCGCTTCGCCGAGAAGCGCACCCGGGCGTCCATCTCGAACGAGGCCAGGAACGGCCTCAAGAACCGGACGGGCACCATCGCCATGGCGCGCACCTCGGACCCTCACTCCGCCAGCTCCCAGTTCTTCATCAACGTCGCCGACAATGGCTTTCTCGACTATCCGGGCCAGGATGGCTGGGGCTATTGCGTCTTCGGCAAGGTGACCGAGGGCATGGAGGTGGTCAACAAGATCAAAGTGGTAAAGACGGGAAACCGCCAGGGCCACCAGGATGTCCCCGTCGAGGATATCCTGATCGAGAAGGCCGAGGTCGTGGACTAAGCAGGCCCCTTGGGGAGCGTCTGGTGGAAGTGATCAAGAATTAGTGGCTGAGGCGCATGCCCTCCTCCCCGCCGGAATTCCTCTTCATCTCCGACCTCCATCTGGCGCCGGAGCAGCCGGCCACCGTTGAGTTGTTCCTTGGCTTTCTGCGCCAGCGGGCGCGGAAGGCCGAGGCCCTCTACATCCTCGGCGATCTCTTTGATGCCTGGATTGGCGACGATGATGATCAAGCGCCCTACCCCGCCATCCGCCAGGCCCTCCGCAACCTCACCGAGAGCGGCACCCGCTGCGCCATTATCTCCGGCAATCGGGATTTTCTGCTTGGCAAGCGCTTTAGCCAAAAGACGGGCTGTACCCTGTTAGGGGAGCCGACCCGGGTGGATTTGCTGGGGACCCCAACCCTGCTGATGCATGGCGACCTCCTTTGCACCGACGACCTGGCGTACCAGAAATTCCGCCGCGTAATTCGTAACCCTTTCGTCAGGGGGCTCTTTTTGTTGAAACGGCTGGACAAGCGGCGCGCCATGGCGGCAAGTTACCGCCGCAAGAGTGGCCAGGCGATCGCTCGCAAGCCCCTGGCCATCATGGACGTGAATCAGGAGGCCGTTAAGGCCACCTTGCGCCGCCATGGGACCTGGCACCTGATCCATGGCCATACCCACAGACCCGGGGAACACGCCTTCGACCTCGACGGCCACACCGCCATTCGCCAGGTCCTGGCGGACTGGCGCCCCGAGCGAGGCGAGGCATTGAGTGTCTCGGCGGCGGGGTGGCGGCGAGAGGCCATTCTCCCGGACTAGGATCAGCCGCGCGGGTCGCGGATCGCAGTCGAGACAAAACGGGAGGGGGCCAGACGATTTGAGGCAGGCCCCAGGAGGGCTGGATTCAAGCCTTGGGAGAGACAGACCGCTGGCAGAGGGCCTGCAAACGTTCCAGTTCGGCCTCGGCGAAGCCAGCGCGGCGGCGGTCCGCCAGATTGAGGGGGCCACGCACCTCGCCGCCCAGATAGCGAGCCAGCAGGTCGAAATACTGGCCCTCGGGTTCGAGCCCGCGTTCCGCGCAGAGAAAGTGGAACCAGCGCGTCCCGGCCGCCACATGGCCGACCTCGTCACGCAGGATGACCTCCAGGCAGTCCGCCGTCTCGCCATCCCCGGCATCCCGGAAGCGGGCGATCATGCCCAGGGTCACGTCCAGGCCCCGCGCCTCCAGCACCCGGGGGATCAGGGCCATGCGCACCAGGGGATCGCCCGCGGTGCGCCGCGCCATGGACCAGAGGCCATCATGGGCCGGGAAATCACCATAGTCATGGCCCAAGGTCCTCAGGCGGTCACGCATGAGGTCAAAATGCAGGGCCTCCTCGTCCGCCACGCCCACCCAATCGTCGTAATAGGCACGGGGCAGGCCACGAAAACGGTAAACGGCGTCCCAGGCCAGGTTGATGGCGTTGAATTCGATATGGGCCACGGCGTGGATCAGGGCCGCGCGACCCTTGCCACCGCCATGGGTGCCCTTGGCTGAACGCTTCGCCAGGGCCCGGGGTGGCACCAACTCGGGTCGCTCGGGACGGCCCGGTTCTTCGAGGTCCTCCAAGGGCATGGGGTCGTCTAGCGAGAGCCAACCGGCGCGCCAGTTCGTCGCCGCGCGCCGCGTCAGTTCGACCTTATGGTCGGGGTCCCTCTCGCGCAGACAAGCCAAGGCCACCGCAAAGAGACCAGCATCCTGGTGCCCCACTTCGGCACCTTCGGCTACCATCTACTCGGAGGCATGCGCCATCAAGGCCAGGTATTTGTCGAAATAGGTGTCGCGGGGTGGCTTGGTCTTGACGAGATAATCGCAATCGCCGGTGGCGCAGTAATGTCCCTGGGTCAGGTAGTTCATGATCAGCTTGGGCATATCGAAGTGGCGCATGGGGTCGTAGGTAACCGGCTTACCGTTCTCAAGAATCGCCAGGCGATTATAGAAATAGCTGCCCTCTTGATTACCCATGTAGTCCAACGCCTTATAGGTGCTAGGCCCAAACTGCAAGGGCGGCACATGATCGGATACCAGGACGATCAGGCTATCGGGATCGAGCGCGATCAAATCTCTCACATAGCGGGCAATAGCCTGGGTACGGTAGTAAAACTGATTGACGACCCGCTCGATCTGATCATCCGGGTTGTTCGATTCCGATTTAATGAGGATCGGCCGCTTGTCCTCATTCAGATGGTGCGGCGTATGACCATAAATGGTCAGCATGTAGTTAAACAGCGGCTGATCGGGGTGCTCTTTCAGATGCCGGCGCACCAGGTCAAGGTTCTGGGGGAAAAGATCGCCATCGAAAAGATATTCCTCCTCGCCTGGATCTCCGAACTTGAGGTAGGTGGGTTCGAGGGTATAGAACTCCACGGGGAATTGCTGCTCGGCAAAACCCATACCCTTATAGGCCGGCTGGGTGTTGAAGAAATTGGGTTTGTAGGCATTGCTGGCGATGGCGCGATAGCCCAGTTCGGCTAGCAGGCCGGGAAGGCAATGGGCTTGGGCACCGGTGAAGGTGTTGAACTCGACGCTGGAAAGCCGCTCGAAGGCCGGCACCCCACACAGGACTTCAAACTCGGCCTGGGAGGTCGCGCCGCCGAACACGGGCGAGACGGATAAGCCCAGCTTGTCGCCAAAGAGGGCGGCAAAATCCGGGTGCACGGGGTCACGTGATAACTTCAGGTCGCGGAAGAGGCGCGGGTCGAGAAAACTCTCCAGGACGATCAAGTGGACGTTGCGCGGCTTGAGGTAAGGCCGAATCCCTTCTACCTCGCGGGCGAAGGCCTTGTCAAAGCCTGGGCGGTTCAAATAGGGCTCGATCATCGCCAGTGTCCCTTCCCGCTCCGCCTCCCGGAACAGCAGCATGGCCAGCCGGCCGTTGCTCTCCACACTCTTGCCATCGGAATATTTGACGATCTCGTGGGCGATGGACTTGAACCCGGTGGCGAAGGCGGACGGCGTCGCCTTGATGAGGGTCACGACCATCACCAGAGGCAAGAGCACCAGCACGATGCGCCAGGGCCTGCGATAATCGATGCGCGCCAGGATGAGGGCAAAGGGGGTGAGGAAGCCTATCACCAGGAGGACGGCATAAGCGGGCGGCAGTATCTGGAGGAGTTCGGGCACTTCCGCCACATTGATGAAGCGGAAGACCTTGCCGTAAACCAGATAAAAGATGTCATGAACCAGATAGACGAGGAAAATAGGCACGCCAGCCAGCCAGGGGCGCCAGCCGGAAGGCTTGAGCAGGCTATAGATCAAACCGTAGAAATAGAGGACGAGGATCACCTCCGGCCACTGTAAATACAGCAGATGGGTACTAAATCCGCCCCACACCTCCATCAGCAAGGCATAGAGGTAAATGCCTCCGAAGAAAAGGACAACATGCAGCAATGGCTTGCGCCAACGGGAGGGTATCGGGTTTGCCATGGTGCGATAGAACAAATGAGGGG
>JBATOB010000353.1:0-1507 GCA_049290655.1 Chromatiaceae bacterium
CAATGCGGGCACGGCGGGTTTGGACCGACGAGGGCGCCAATCACCTCGTCCGGTTCCGGCTTCTGGCTCAAATGATCAATCGCTGGCTGGCGTTGCGAGGGGGTAAGTTCACTGGCCTTGGATAGCCCGTCGTGGCAGTCTGCGGTACGCGGGGCGGTCCCTCCGTCATGTCCCTGCCTACCAATAAGGATAGTCCAGACCAACACTTAACGCAGACATAGCCTTTGCCAAAGCGGCGCGGGCGAATGAAGATCAGTTGCCGTCCGGCCGCTTCCAGCACGGGAATCCGGTCGGTGCGATCCTGGTAAAAGTAGCCGTCCTGAATCAGGGTGGCGAAGTCGCTGAGACCATAGGGAAATTGCATGGCGGGTGCCTCGGGGGCGCGTGCGGCTCTCAGTATTCCCGTTCGTAGGCGATGCCGGCGCGGGAGCCGCTGGTGGCGCCAATGTCGGTCTCGAGGCGGAGGCTGGGGGTGAGTTCGATGCGCAGCACGCCCTGGGTCTCGCCGGCGCGGGTGCCTTGGCGGGCGCCAAGATAGACGCGTTCGGAGAGCTGGCGGCCCGCCTCGGCGGTGGTGCCGCCTTCCTTGTCGGTGCCGACGCTGAGCCGATCGAGCCCTAGGGCGGTGCGGGCGCTCTCCAGGAGGTCTGGCCCCTTGGGGCCCAGGCCAGCGAGGCGCGCGGCGGCGAGGCCCACCTGTGCCGTCTGCCAGGGCGAGAGGCGGGTGCCGGCGACGCCGAAAAGGAGACGGGACAGGATTTCGTCCTGGGGTAGTTCGGGCTCCCCGCTCAAGACGATGCGCGGCTTGGTAGCCGTGCCCTTGACGCCCAAGATGGCGGTGCTGCCCGCCGCCGTCACCCGCGCCTCCAGGTCCAGGGTGGGGTCCAGCCCGGCGGCGCCATCCAGGCCGATGCGGCCGCGGCTGAAACGCAGGGTCTGGCCGACCAGGACGTATTCGCCGCGCACCAGGTTAAAGCCGCCGGTAATGGCGGGCTGGGCCAGGGTGCCGCCCACTTGCAGTTCCCCCCCGAGTTCGGCGTCCACGCCCTGGCCGCGTATATAGACGTTACGGGGGGCGGCCAGGCTCAGGTCTAGGTCCATCTGGAAGGGTGCGGCGGGCCCTGCGTTGTGAGGCGGGGGGGCGCGGGGTTGGCGTGCCACGCCCTCTTCGCGCACCGTCAGGGTCGGGACGCTCGAGGCCAGACGTTCGGGCAGGCGGATGTCGATACGGTCGAAGTGGATCTTGCCCGCCAGGGTCGCCCCGGCGGCCGGGCCCTTGAGGTTGAGATCGGCGTCGCCCTTGAGGCTCAGCCAATCGAAGCGGATGGGCTCGGCGTTGCGGGCAACGAGGCTCAGGTTCAGGGGCAGGCCCGGGGCGAGCAGGCCGATGTCGCCGGTCAGGGTTAGGCTGCCGCCACCGGCTTGGCCACCTAGCCCCTCCAGATGTATACGATCACCATCCAGGATGAGGTTGCCGGCGATGTGGGTGAGATTGAGCCCCGAGTTC
>JBATOB010000354.1:0-13734 GCA_049290655.1 Chromatiaceae bacterium
ACCGAGCTGAAGGTCGCTGGCCACACCGACAGTACCGGCTCCGCCCAGCACAACCAGACCCTCTCCGAGCGCCGTGCCGGGTCCGTGGCGCGCTACCTGGAGGGGGATGGAGTCGTGCCCCAGCGCATCTACGCCACCGGCTACGGCAAGAACCAGCCCATCGCCGGCAACGAAACCGAGGCTGGCCGTCGCCTCAACCGCCGGGTGGACATCACCATCGTCCCCATCACCCAGGGGTGACGGGTAGGCCATTCCCAGGCAACACAGATGCGGCCCTCCGGGCCGCGCTTTCTTTCAGGACCTGGCATGATCCAAACACCACGATGGTCTTGCCGCTGGCCGTGATCAGCCCCTGTTCCTCCAGGCTTCTTGAGTACGCGGCCCGCCGTCTCCCGGGAGCACCCGACGATGCGGCCGATCTCCTGGCGGGTGACGCGGATCTGCATCCCGTCCGGGTGGATCATGGCAGATAGGCGGCCCGTGGGCCGGGCTGATCCGCGGCGGCTCGGCCGACCCGCCGATGTGGTTGAGAATCCCCGCCACCGGGGCGCCCTGCTTACCACCCGTCGGGCGCGGTTACCGCTCCCCAAGGAGCTTGTCCCGCTTTCTGAACCAGCCGGTCAGGCTCAGGCGCTCGCGGCGGGCGGGCAGGACCTCGTGGGGGAAGCGGTCACTCAGGAAGCAGACCAGGCGCCCAGCGATGGGGAGCACCTGCTCCTGGCGACTCTCGTCGGTGGGGTCGGTGTAAAGGCGCAAGTGACCGCCGTCCGCTTCCCGCCAGGCGGCATTGAGGTAGAGGATGAGGGTGACGATCCGCTGGTCCGCGTCCCGGAATTGGTCCAGGTGTTTGCGGTAGTAGGCCCCGGCGGGATAGATGGCGAGGTGCCCCTCGAACTCGAAGAGCCCCAGGAAGAGGGCGCGGTTGATGGCCAGGCGGAGTGCCTCCAGGGTGGTCAGGAAGCGGCGCTGGGCTGGGGTGGCGGCGGCCGGGTTCAACCACCTGATCCGGTCGGTCCTGATGGTGGCGTTGTGTTGAAAGTTCTCGCCCTGGCCGATGCCCGCGTCCTGAAAGCCGCCCCGGGTCCAGAGTTCCCGAGCCTCGGCGGCCAGTTTCGCCACGAGCTCGGGCGGGAGGAAGTCATCGACGATGGCCAGACCCGGGTTCGCCAGGGCGAGGACGATGCGCTCTTGAATAGCCTCGGACCGCGAGTCGGCCGTGCCCGCGGCCCGGCTCATGGCAGTATCAGGATGCCATCCATCTCCACCGCGGCGCCCTTGGGCAGGGCGGCGACGCCGACGGCGGCGCGGGCGGGGTAGGGCTCGCTGAAATAGGCTGCCATCACCTGGTTGACCAGGGGGAAATGGCCGAGATCGGTGAGATAGACATTGAGTTTGACCAGGTCCGCCAGGCTGCCGCCGGCGGCCTCGGCCACGGCGGCCAGGTTATCGAAAACCCGGCGTATTTGGGCCTCCATGTCACCCGTCGCCAAGGCCATGGTCTCGGGTACCAGGGGGATCTGGCCGGAGAGATAGACGGTGTCGCCCACCTTGACCGCCTGGGAATAGGTGCCGATGGCCTGGGGGGCGTGGTCGGTGCGAATGATGGTCTTGGTCATGGGTTCCCTCGTCATGGTGAGGCCGGTGATGGTCACGGCGGATAGGATGATGGCGATGAGCGCCTGGTCAGGACCCGTAAGGGCTTCATTCGAATAGCCTGCGCCACCAGCGGCGGCGATTTTGGGGCAGGACGCGGGTCGCGGGCAGGTCAACCGGCGGGATCAGGCTCAAGACCCAGCCGGGCAGCGGCGGGTTGTCGCTGTAACCGCAGGAGACGCCCAGGTTGTGGGGGTCGTAAATCTTGATGAAGCCCGGGGCTTGCGGGTTGTCGGCATAGACGATGCCGCAGTAGTCCTCCTTGTGCTCCGCGCGCAGCAAGGTGTCGATCCCGGCGATGAAGGCGAGGACCTGGTCGCGGGTGGAGGGGGCCGTCGGCGGTATCTCTCCCAAGGCGTAGAGGTACCAGCCGGCGTCGGCGCGCTCGCGCAGGCGCTCCCAGAGGGCATCGAGCTGATGCCAGCGCAGGGTGGCGGTGAAACCGCCGCGAAAGGTGGTAAGGAAGGCGTCTCGGGGTGTCCCGGTCTCTGCGGTCACGAACGGCTCCTGGGTCACGATGTCAAGGTCTCCCCGGAAGGCTAGGGTCGGGGCCGACCTGAAGGCTTAGTCTTTTGAGTACCCTTGGGGGGCTCCCGGCGCGGCTCGACTTGCGGCGCTACGGGGGCCGCCCTGGGGCGTTCAACCGCCCCTTTCCTGTATAGTTGCAGTTTTCCTCCGGTGGAAGCAACAACGCATGTCAGCCCTGTACGAAACCCGGCTCGCCCATCTCGAACTCCTGCATCGTGGCAAGGTGCGCGACCTCTATCGGATCGACGCCGAGCATCTCCTGATCGTCGCCAGCGATCGCCTGTCGGCCTTTGACGTGGTCCTGCCGCAGCCCATTCCGGGCAAGGGCGAGGTTTTGACGCGGGTCTCCCGCTTCTGGTTCGGGCGCATCGGCCACCTGCTGCCCACTCAGCTCACGACTATCCGCGTCGATGAGGTGGTGACGGACCCCGCCGAGCGCGCCCAGCTTGGCGACCGCGCCTTGGTGGTGCGCCGTCTCAAGCCCCTGCCGGTGGAGGCCATCGTGCGGGGCTATCTCATCGGCTCCGGCTGGAAGGACTACCAGCGGAGCGGTGCCGTCTGCGGCATCCCGCTGCCAGCGGGCCTGCGCCAGGCTGATCGGCTGCCCCAGGCCATCTTTACCCCCTCCACCAAGGCCGCCCTCGGGGCCCATGACGAGAACATCGACTTCGACCAGACCCTCGCCCTCCTGGGGGCCGATCTGGCCCATCGGGTACGCGATGCCGCCCTGGCCATCTACACCGAGTGCGCTGCCTATGCCCGGGAGCGGGGCATTATCATCGCCGACACCAAGTTCGAGTTTGGTCTGGACGAGGCCGGCCGCCTGCACCTGATCGACGAGGTCCTGACCCCCGATTCCTCCCGCTTCTGGCCAGCGGACCAGTACCAGCCTGGTATCAGCCCCCCCAGCTTCGACAAGCAGTTCGTCCGCGACTACCTGGAGACCCTGGACTGGGACAAGACCCCGCCGGGTCCCGAGCTGCCCCAGGAAATCATCGACAAGACCGCGGCCAAATACCGTGAGGCGGAGGAGCGGCTGACGCAACCCCTTCAGTCGTAGCGTTCGTCCTTCCAGCGCCGCAGGGCGGTAAAGACCTGGGCGCTCGTCTTGAGCGCCGTCCCCGCAAAGCCCTCCGCCGCCGCCTTCACCGCCGGCACGCCCGTGCGCAGGAAGGGATTGGTGGCCAGTTCCTCGGCCAGGGTCGAGGGCACCGTCGGTCGTCCGGCCGCGCGCAGGGCCTGGGCCCGGGCGGTGCGCTCGGCCAGGGCGGGGCTGTCCGGTTCCACCCAGGCGGCAAAGCCGAGATTGGCCAGGGTGTATTCGTGGGCGCAATAGATCCGGGTCTCCGCGGGCAGGCCGCTGATCCGCTCCAGGGAGGCGGCGAGCTGGTCGAAGGTGCCGTCGAACACCCGCCCGCAGCCGGCGGTAAAGAGGGTGTCCCCGCAGAAGAGGGCCCCGGCCCCCCAATAAACGATATGGGTCGCGGTATGGCCCGGCACTTCCAGCACCTGGAGAGGCACATCCAGCCCCGGCGGCCTGATGGTGTCTCCTTCTCCCACCGGGTCCGTCACCGCACGGATACGCCGATCCCGGGGCCCGAAAACCCGGGCCTGGGGCCAATGGGCGAAGAGGTCGTCAACCCCGCCGATGTGGTCCTGGTGGTGATGGGTGAGCAGGATGGCCGCCAGCCGCAAGCCCTGGTCTTCCAGGGCCTCGATGACCGGCTCCTCGTCGCCCGGGTCCACGACCAGGGCCTGGTCGCTACCCTCCTGGCGGAGCAACCAGATGTAGTTGTCGTCAAAGGCGGGGATGGGACTGATGACGGGCATGGCGGGTACTCAGGGGTGGTTAGGGGTTGAGAAGTGACGGCTGGCCGGCACCGGTCGCCTGGGCTTCAGGCGCTGGCGATGTCCGCCGGGCCCAGCCGTTCCAGGGCCGCGCGAATCGACTGCTCGATCCCCAACCCGTCGAGGCCGCAGGCCGCCAGTTGCGCCTCGTGGCGGTCATGCGGCAGGTAACGGTCGGGCAGACCCAGGTGCAGGCGGGCGCTCGTGAGGCCGCGCTCGGCGAGGAGCTCGGCGATGGCGGAGCCCGCGCCACCGGCGACGGCGTTTTCCTCCACGGTCACCAGCAGGCGGTGGTGGGCGGCCAGGTCCAGGATCAGCTCTTCGTCCAGGGGTTTGACGAAGCGCATGTTGGCCACGCTCGCGTCCAGGGCCTCGCCCGCCGCCAGGGCGGGAGAGAGCCGGCTGCCAAAGGCCAGGATGGCGATATCCCGTCCGGACCGGCGCATCTCGCCCTTGCCGATCGGCAGGGGCTCCAGGCCGGGCTCGATCTGGACCGCCGGCCCCGATCCGCGGGGATAACGCACCATGGCGGGGCCCGGATACTCAAAGGCGGTCTGAAGCAGGCGCCGGCATTCGTTCTCGTCGCTGGGGGCGGCGATGACGAGGTTCGGCAGGCAACGGGTGAAACTCAGGTCGAAGCTGCCGGCATGGGTCGCCCCGTCCGCCCCCACCAGTCCAGCCCGGTCCACCGCCAGGGTCACGTCCAGGTCCTGGAGGCAGATGTCATGGATGAGCTGGTCGTAGGCCCGTTGCAGGAAGGTGGAATAGATGGCCACCACCGGCTTGAGGCCCTCGCAGGCCAGGCCAGCCGCCAGGGTCAGGGCGTGCTGTTCGGCGATGCCGACGTCATGGTAGCGATCGGGGAACTGGCGGGCGAAGCGGGTCAGGCCCGAGCCCTCGCACATGGCCGGGGTGATGCCGATCAGGCGGGCATCCTGGTCGGCGGCGTCGCACAACCAGTCGCCAAAAATCTGGGTGTAGGTGCGGGGGCTGGACTTGGTGGACATGGCCCCGGTGGCTCTGTCGAAGGGCGTGACGCCATGGAAGGCGACGGGCTTTTCCTCCGCCGGCTCGTAGCCTTGGCCCTTGCGCGTCACCACGTGCAGGAGGCGCGGCCCCGGCATGGTCTTCATGTTGCGCAGAGTGGCGACCAAACCATCGAGGTCATGACCATCGATGGGGCCGATGTAGTTGAAACCGAGTTCCTCGAAGAGGGTGCTGGGCATGACCATGCCCTTCATGTGCTCCTCCCAACGCCCCACCAGTTCGCGGAGACTCGGCAGGCCCTTCAGGGCCGACTTGCCGCCCTCGCGCACGCTGGTGTAGAGCTTGCCGGAGAGCAGCCGCGCCAGGTGGTTGCTGATGGCCCCCACCGGAGGCGAGATGGACATCTCGTTATCGTTGAGGATGACCATCATGTCGGTGTCGGTGGAGCCGGCGTGGTTGAGGGCCTCGAAGGCCATGCCGGCGCCCAAGGCGCCGTCGCCGATCACCGCTACCACGTGACGCGGCTCGCCCTTGAGTCGCGCCGCCACCGCCATGCCCATGGCGGCGCCAATGGAGGTGCTGGAGTGACCGACGCCAAAGGTGTCATATTCGCTCTCGCTCCGCTTGGGAAAGCCGGAGAGGCCGCCACCCTGGCGCAGGGTCGACATGCGCGCCCGACGGCCCGTGAGGATTTTGTGGGGATAGGCCTGGTGGCCCACGTCCCAGATCAGCCGGTCTTCCGGGGTCTCGAAGACGTAGTGCAGGGCGATGGTCAGCTCCACTACCCCCAGCCCGGCCGCCAGGTGGCCACCGGTCCGCGAGACGCTATCCACCAGAAAAGCGCGCAGCTCCATCGCCAGTGACGGCAGATCTTCCTGGGACAGTCGGCGCAGATCGGCGGGGAGATCGACGGTGGAGAGCAACGGAAAGCGCCCGCCGCCGCGTGGATGGCTCTGGGTGGCGTAAGGCATGTTAGGGCAGGTCCTTTCTGGGAATCACAAAGGCTAAGGGATAAACAAGGAAATAGTCTAACGCGAGCACGCGGCTATCGTGAGGGCCAGGGCCAGGGCCGGGGCCTGGCGGAGGCGCGGTTGCGGCATCCTGGGAGGGGTTGTGTTCACGTTGCGTCACGGGTCTCCTTGGGTGGCGGCCAGGAGGGCATCCCCGCCGCCATCCGCCGCGCCTCGTTCAGTACGAATTGTCGGAAGGCCCGCGCCGAGGGTGACAGGCGCTTGCCGCGCCGATAGACCAGATGCCATTGGCGCTGGATCGGAAAGCCAACCACGTCCAGGACCACCAGCTTGCCCGTGGCCAGCTCCAGTTCGATGGTGTGGAGGGAAACCACGCTCAAGCCCAGGCCAGCGCGGACGGATTGCTTAATGGCCTCGTTGCGGGTCATTTGCATGCCGCGCTGGAAGGCGATGCCCCGGTCGGTGAAGAAGCGATCCATGGCCTGGCGCGTCCCCGAGCCCGGCTCGCGCATGACGAAGACCTCCTGGGCCAGTCGCGCCAGGGGCAGGTTCCGTTGCCCCGCCAGGGGGTGGTCCGGTGGGGCCACCACTACCAGGGGATTGTCCATGAAGACCTCGGACTCCACCTCGACCCCCTCGGGTGGCTGGCCCATGAGGACCATGTCCACGGCATTCGTCTCCAGCAGGCGCACCAATTGTTCCCGATTCGTCACGTCCAGGGCCAGGGCAACGCCCGGATAGCGGCGATGGAAGGCCGCCAGCAGGCGGGGGGCGAAATAGTTCACCGTACTGGCCACCGCCACCGACAGCCGGCCGCGGCTGACGCCTTTCAAGGATTCCATGAGGTCCTGCAACTCCCGCAGGGAGCGGTTGATGCCCTGGCTGTAGGGATAGAGTTCCCGGCCCGCCTCTGTCAGGGCGATGCTTCGCCCCAGCTTTTCAAATAGGGGCAGGCCCACCTCCTCTTCGAGTTGGCGCACCTGCATAGACACCGCCGGCTGGCTCAGATGCAGCTCCTCGGCGGCGCGCGTATAGCTCATGTGGCGCACCACCGCCTCGAAGACCCGCAATTGGCGCAGCGAGATGTTCAGGCCGGGGATCTCATGAATTGTCTCAGCCTCAGGCTGTTGCCAACGACGAAGAGGCTCGACAGGCTCATGGCCGCCGCCGCGACCATGGGATTGAGCAACCAGCCGCTCCAGGGGAAGAGGGCCCCGGCCGCCAAGGGAATGAGCAGCAGGTTGTAGGCAAAGGCCCAGAAGAAATTGCCACGAATGATCAATAAGGTGCGGCGCGCCAGGGCAATGGCCCGCGTGATGGCGCGCGGATCCTGGGACATGAGCACCAAGTCCCCCGCCTCCACGGCGATATCGGTTCCGGTGCCGAGGGCGATCCCTACATCCGCCTGGGCCAGGGCCGGGGCGTCGTTGATGCCGTCGCCCACGAAGGCCACCCGCCGCCCCTGGGCCTGCATGGCCTTGATGATCTCCGCCTTACCGCCAGGGAGCACATCGGCCCGGTTTTCCTCTATGCCTGTTTGCCTCGCCACCACCGCCACCGCCGCCGCGTGATCGCCGCTGACCAGGGCGGTTCTCAGCCCCAGGGCCTGGAGGTCGGCGATGGCCTCGACGCTGCCCTCCCGCAGGGGGTCGGCGACACCAATCAGCCCGAGGGGCTGTCCCGCTCGGGCCAGGTACAGGAGGGATCGGCCCTGGGCCTCTAGTTCCTTCACCGCCGGCATCAAGGGGGCCAAATCCACGCCCAGGCCCTCCAGATAGCGCGCCGAGCCGATGGCGACGGCTTCCCCCCCGATCCTGCCGCTCAGGCCCAGTCCCGGCTCCGTGACGATAGCCTCGGCCCCCCAGGGTGCGATCCGATCGTTGACGGCCTGATCGGCGTCGGCGATAGCGCCCGCGTCGGAGACGGTGGCCTGCCAGGCCTCGTCCCGGCTCATGCCCGCGGCAGGGGCGCTCGCGTTGCCCTTGATGCCCTCGCCAATACCCTCTCCGCCATCCCCCGCGGTGGTGACGCTAACCGCGAGTCCGGCCTCCGTCGCCGCGGCCACCACCGCCCGGGCCAGGGGGTGCTGGCTATAGCGCTCCAGCGCCGCCGCCAGCGCCAGCAAGCCCTCCCGGTCGCCATCGAGGGCGATGACCTCCGTCACCTCGGGCCGGCCCAGGGTCAGGGTGCCCGTCTTATCGAAGACCAGGGTATCGATGCCGGCAAGGCGCTCCAGGGCCGGGCCGTTACGAAAGAGCAGGCCCAGCTCGGCGGCGCGGCCGGTGCCGACCAGGATGGCCGTGGGCGTCGCTAGCCCCATGGCGCAGGGGCAGGCCACCACCAGCACGCTCACCGCCGTGACAAAGGCGTAATGCAGCGCTGGCTCGGGCCCGAAGGTCAGCCAGGCGGCGAAGGTCAGCAGCGCCGCGGCCATCACCAGGGGCACGAAGATGGCGGCGATCCGGTCCGCCAGGGCCTGGATGGGTGGTTTCGACCCCTGGGCCTCCTCGACCATGCGGATGATTTGCGCCAGCACCGTATCGGCGCCCAGGCTGGTGGCGCGGAACTGGAGGACGCCGGTCTGGTTGAGGGTGCCGCCGACCACGCGGTCGCCCGGCCCGCGGGCCACCGGCAAGGGCTCGCCGGTGAGCATGGACTCATCGACCCAGCTCTCGCCGCTCTCGACCTCGCCGTCCGTCGCCACCCGCTCGCCGGGGCGAACGATGACGTGATCGCCGAGGCTGACCGCTTGCAGGGGGAGATCCTGCTCCAGCCCCGCGCGGATCACCCGCGCCGTGAGGGGTCGCAACGCGACGAGGCGGCGGATGGCCGCCGAGGTCCGCCCCTTGGCACGGCCTTCCAGCCACTTGCCGAGCAGGATGAGGCTGACGATGACCGCCGTCGCCTCGAAATAGAAATGGGCGGTGCCGGGGGGGAAACTCCCCGGCGCCAGCAGGACCAGGGTGGAATAGCCAAAGGCCGCGCCGCCCCCCAGCATCACCAGGCTGCTCATGCCCGGGCTCAGGGATCTGAGCTCCGCCCAGCCGTGGCGCAGGAAACGCCGGCCGGCCCAGAAGAGGACGGGCGCGGCCAGCAGCATTTGCAGGAGCCCCTGGCCGCGCCAGCCCAGCCGGGCGTCCAGCCAGTGGCCCAGGGGCATCCAGAGCATGGGCCCCATGGCCAGGATCAGCAGAGGCAGGGTGAAGGCCAACCCCAGCCGCAGGTCGCGTCCAAGACCATCATCAGGGGTGCCGGGGGCCGCCTCCGCCTCCAGGCGCGGCTCGTAGCCCGCCTCCCGCACCGCCGTCGCGATGGCGTCTGGTGCCAGCATCGCCGGCAGATAGCGCAGGTTGGCCTGCTCCGTGGCCAGATTGACCGTCGCCTCGATGACCCCCGGCAAGCGCCCCAAGACCCGCTCGACCCGGGCACTGCAATTGGCGCAGGTCATGCCGCCGATCCCCAGGGCCAGGTGCGCCTCCTGGGGCATATAGCCCGCATCCCGGACGACGCGGAGTAGTTCCGGGATGCTCGCCTGGTCGTAGTGGACGATCGCGGTCTCGGTGGCCAGATTGACCACCGCCGCGGTCACGCCCGGCTGGCGCTTGAGCACCCGCTCCACCCGGGCGCTGCAGTTGGCGCAGGTCATGCCGCCCACGCCGAAGCGGATTTCAGCGGGCATGGTGGGGCTCCACGGCGAGGGGGCCCGCAATCAGGCCAGCCAGCGGAACGGTATTCGGGGCGGCGATCACGGGCCAGAAATCACGTCAGGCAGGGGGGCGGGCCAAGCGGATCAGGCGGCACTGGCCTGAAAGCCCTCGGCCTTGATCGCCGCGATCAGGGCCGTTGGGTCCGCGTCACCCGCGACCGCCGCGTACTGCTTGCCGCGGTCCACCTCCAGAACGGTCCTCACCCCGGGGACCGCCGCCAGGGCCTGGCGCACTGCCTGCTCGCAGTGGCCGCAGGTCATGCCTTCTACCTTCAGTTCGATCATGGGACAGGTACCTCGATGGTTAGGTGATGGGTCGGACCCGCTGCTCTCAGGCCGCCACGACCAGCCGCAGGGCATCCAAGTGCAGCCGGACCCGGGTCAGGTAACAGGACAAGCGGTCGCGTCGCTCCTCCAGGGCCGTGATCTCCTCGGCGCGGATGTTGGGGTTGACGCGGGCCAGGGCGCGCAAGCGCCCGATCTCGGCATCCAGTTCCCCTGTCATGCGGGCGCGAGCCTCGACTTCCAATCCCTCCGCCGCCTGGGCGGCCCGGCGTTCGCCTTCCTCGATCATGGCCTCCAGGGTCGCGGTCTTGGCCTGGATGATGACATGGGCCAGCCGGCGGTTGCGGGTCAGGCATTGGCCACGCAGGCGCTGGTGGGGGAAGTCCACCGCGCGATCACGGCCCTCGGCATCCAGGAGCAGGCGCAGGGCGGTGGGCGGCAGGAAGCGGCCGATCTCCAGTTCCGGCGGCGCCGGGCATTGGGCGACATGGATCATCTCCAGCAGTAGGCCACCCGTAGGCAGGTCCGGGTCGCGCAGCAGGGTCAGGGCGCAGGTCCCCAGGTCCGAGTCCAGGATCATGGCCATGGCGCCGCGGGTCATGGGGTGTTCCCAGGTCAGAAATTCGCGGTCCTCCCGGGCCAGGGCCAGGGCGCGGTCGAAGGTGACTGTCAAGCCCTCCTCGGGCAGCTCCGGAAACCGTTCCTGGAGCCGATGGACGCCCGGGCGCAGGACCAGGGTCGCCCCCGCCCCCGGCTCCAGGTCGATACCGAAGTTGTCCCAGACGCGGGTCAGGTAGTCCCGCAAGGCCGGGTCCGCGTCCTGCCCCGTAATGGCGTCCACCAGGGCGGCGGAGACCTCGGGGTGATGGGAGTGGAGTTCCAGCAGCCGATCACGCCCGGCCGCTAACTCGGCGCCGATCCGCTCCCGCTCCTGGTGCGCGGCGGCAATGAGGGCGTCCACCTCGGCGGGATCGGCCTGGGGCTGGTCCAGCAGGGCCCGTAGGCGCTCCCTTAATAGGTCGTAGACCGCCCCCGCCGCCGGGCGGACGGTGGCGAAGGCATCCAGCCCCTCTTGGTACCAGCGGTAGAGGGTCTCCTCGGGGCCGCCCACCCGATAGGGGATGTGGATACGGATGGTCTGGGTCTGGCCGATGCGGTCCAGGCGCCCGATGCGTTGCTCCAGCAGGTCTGGGTTCAGGGGCAGGTCGAACAGGACCAGATGGTGGGCGAACTGGAAGTTGCGGCCCTCGCCACCGATCTCCGAGCAAATCAGGGCCTGGGCGCCCTCCTCGGCATCGGCGAAGAAGGCGGCGGCCCGGTCGCGCTCCACCATCTCCATCTCCTCGTGGAAGAGGGCGGCATGGATGCCCTCGCGCTCCAGCAGGGCGCGGCGCAGGGCGATGGCGGTCGCGGCTTGGGCGCAGATGACCACCAGCTTTTCCGGCCGCGACTGGCGCAGGGTCGCGGCCAGCCAGGTGACACGGGCGCTGGCCAGGGGTTCGGCCTCGACCCTGGGGCGAATGGGCAGCTCGGACTCGGGCTCCGGGACGGCGCCTGGTGTCGGGCTGGCGATCCCGGCGGCGGGCTCGCGGGGCAAGGGGTGCGGGATGGACTCGCGAGGGGGGAAGCCCTGGATGGCGGCGCGGGTGTTGCGGAACAAGACCCGGCTGGTGCCGTGCCGGTCCAGCAGGGCGGCGATGATCCGCTCCGGCGGCAGGGTGTCCAGCCCCAGGGCCCGCAAGCCTTCCTGGTCCGCCGGCGCCAGGGGCTGGCCATCCAGCAGCCGTCTCGCCAGTTGGGCAATGCCGACATAGCCGGCCTCCTCGGCCAGAAAGGCGTCATAGTCCCGCCAGCGGTGGGGATCGAGCAGGCGCAGGCGGCCAAAGTGCCCGGCGCGACCCAGTTGCTCCGGGGTGGCCGTGAGCAGGAGGACGCCGGGCGTCTGGGCGGCGAGGGCGGCCACCAGGTCGTATTCCAGGCTGGTCTCGGTGGGGCTCCAGCGCAGATGATGGGCCTCGTCCAGGATCAGCAGGTCCCAGTCGGCCTCCAGGACCGCCCGGGCGGCGGCGGGGGCGGCCAGCAGCCCCTCCAGGGGGCAGAGGGCCTGGGGCTCGGTGAGGAAGGGGTTGTCGCTCGAGGTCGCGATTTCCCCCAGTCGCTGGCGGTCGAAGAGGGCGAAGCGCAGATTGAAGCGCCGCCGCATCTCCACCAGCCACTGGTGGAGCAGGGGTTCGGGCACCAGGATCAGGGCCCGCGCCACCCGCCCGGCGAGGAGCAGTTGGTGGAGGATGAGCCCGGCCTCGATGGTCTTGCCCAGGCCCACCTCGTCCGCCAGCAGTACTCGTGGGGCCGGGCGGTGGGCGACCTCGGCGGCGATATAGAGCTGATGGGGGATGGGGCTGACCCGGGGCCCCACCAGGCCCAGCACCTTGGACCCCGCCGCCGCCATGCCCCGCAGCCAGGTCTCGTAACGCAGGCTGAACCAGGCATCGCGGTCGAGGCGCGCGGCCAGCAGGCGCTGACGCGGCCGGTTAATCGGCAGAGCGGGATCGATCCGGGTCTCGGTGAGCCGGCTGGGGTGGCCTTCCGTGTCCTCGCACTGGTAGGTGAGGATGCCAGCCTCTTCCTCGACCGTCACGATCCGTAGGTCCTCGCCGCCGGGGATGCGCACCCGCTCCCCGGGTTGGAAGAGGACCCGGCTCAGGGGCGCGTTGTTCTGGGCATAGATGCGGGTCTCGCCGGTGGCGGGAAAGAGGATGCTCACCTGGCGGCCCTCGATGGCCGTGACCAGGCCCAGGCCGAGTTCGGATTGGGTCTCGCTGAGCCAGCGCTGGCCAGGTACAAAGGGGGTCATGGGCGGGGCGGGTCGCGTACGGCTTGGGACGGGAGGGCTATTGTAATATCCTCGCCGCATCCGCCGAGGAGACAATCCGGACTTTTCATCGCCGTCATGTGGTCCAGTCGCTTTAACGCCGCCACCATTGCCAACTGCCTGGCCCAGGCCGCTGGCCGGGAGGAATCGCGAGAGGAAGAGGTCTCCGGCGATGGGGCCTCGCCCCGGCCCGCCTCCGTGCTCCTGCCGCTGATCCGCCCCGGCTGCGACCCGAGGGGGGGCCAGGAAGCCTCCTGGCGCCTGCTGTTTATCCGCCGCGCCGAGCATGAACAGGACCGCCATAGCGGCGAGGTGGCCTTTCCGGGCGGGCGCGCGGACCCGGGCGATCGGGACCCCGTGGCCACCGCCCTGCGCGAGGCCAAGGAGGAGATCGGCCTGGATCCCCGCCACATCCAGGTGCTGGGCCAGATGCGCCCCTTCCGGACCGTCAGCGGCTACCGGGTAACGCCCGTGGTGGGTCTGGTCACCACCTGGCCGGTCGCCCTGAGGCCAGACCCCGCCGAGGTGGCGGAGATCTTCAGCCTGCCCCTCGACTGGCTGCGCGAGCCCAGCCACCGTCACACCCGATTCTGGCCAGCCCCTGGCCACCCCCAGGCCCGGCAAGTCATCTTCTACCAGGAACGGGACGGCCGCCGCCTGTGGGGCGTGAGCGCCTGGATCACCGTCGATTTTCTAAACTGCCTGGAGCCCTGGGGCTAATCCCGCCGGGTCAGGAACATGGCATCGCCGTAGCTGAAGAAGCGGTAGCCCGCGGCGACCGCGTGGCGGTAGGTGGCCATGATGGCCGGATAGCCGCTGAAGGCGGAGACCAGCATCAGCAGGGTGGATTCGGGCAGGTGAAAGTTGGTGATCATGGCGTCCAC
>JBATOB010000355.1:0-3146 GCA_049290655.1 Chromatiaceae bacterium
GGACTGGCTGGCGGCGCGGGAGCGGGTTGCGGACCTGCAAGCGGACCTGGAGAGGGCTGGCGCCCGGCGCAACGCCCTCGAGCAGGAGCGCGACCGCCTGGAACGGATGCGGCGCATCGCCAATACCCTGGCCAACCTCCGGGACCGGGAGGAGCGGTTGGCGGCACTCGGCGCGGTCCTAACCCTGCCCGAGGAGGCCGGTGCGCAACTGGCCCAGGCCGAACGGGATATCGCCCTGGCCAGCCAGTCCCTGCAACTCCACGAGGGATCGGTGGCGGACCTGACGGCGCGGCGGGATGGCCTGCACCCAGACCCGGCCGTTCTGGAACGTGCTGACGAGATCGAGGCCCTCACCGAACAACGCCAACGCCTCGGCAACCACGAGCGGGATATTGGCCGGCGGCTGGAAGAGGTCAGGGTGCTATGGCAGCAGGTCCAGGACTGCGCCCGGCAACTGGGCTGGCCGGATGAGGACGAGACTGCCCTCGGCCAACGCCTGCCGGGCCGGCTGGTGCGCTCGGCCATCAATGAACTGGTGCGTCGTCATGAGGCCCTGGCCCAGACCCTCACCAGCGCCGAGGAGACGATCCGCGCTCGCCAGAGCGAACTCCAGGTGATCGATGCCGACCTGGCCGCGCTGCCCGGTACCCAACCACCACCGGCCTTGCCCGAGGCCCTGACGGCGGCCGTTGACCTGGGAAATATCAGCCTCCAGCAACAGCGACTGGACGGCCAGGTGGAGCGGTTGACCCGCGATCTGGACAGGGCCCTGCTGGCCTTGGGCGAGGGGCATCCCGGCCTGGATCGCCTGCGAAGCCTGGCGCTGCCCGCGCCCCCGGAGATCGCCGAACTGATGCAGCGGCGCGCCACCCTGGAGGCAACTGCCGCCAAGCTGGCCGATGGCCTTCGGGAGCTCCGGGCCGAGGAGGGCCGGCTGGAGTTGGAAATCCGTCAGTACCGGGCGGCCCACAAGCCCGTCACCCTGGCGGAGGTGCGGGAGCGGCGTGCCGAGCGTGACGCCACCTGGGGGGGCATCAAGGCCGGGGCCCTGGCCTTGGCCGAGACAGCCGACCGCTTCGAGCAGCAAATCGCCAGCGCCGATGCCCTGTCCGACCAGCGCCACGACAAGGCCCAGGAGGTCGCCGAACTGCAAGCCAGGCTCGATCGCCTGGAGCAGCGCCGACAACAAGAGCGTGATCTGGAGGCACAGGCCAAGGAGAATGACGGGGCACTGACCGTTCACCGCCAGGACTGGGATCGGCAAATCGCCCGAGTTGGCCTACCAGGGCTGCCCTTGCCGCGCGTCGAAACCTGGCGGACGGCGCGGGAGCGGGTCCTGCGGGCGGCGGAGGCCCTGGAGGAAGACCGTGTCGGCCGCGACACTTTCGCGCGGCAGGTTTCCGCGGCCAGCCTGGCCCTCGCGCAGGCCCTGGGTCCCCTGGCTCCGGATGGGGAGGCCCCCGGACTTGCCGCCTTGCAGCGTCTGGCCGAGCAGGTGGTGACCAGCGCCCGCCAGGCCGCGGACAGGCGAGAGCTTCTTGCCAACCAGAAGGTCCGCGCCGAGGCCACCCTAGTCGTAAACCGTCAGCGGCGCGAGGAGGCCCGTCAGGCCATGGCGGCCTGGCGGACGGAATTGCAGCGCAACCTGGCGCTCGCGCACCTGCCACCCGATACCAGTTTGGGTGCCTTGCAAGGGGCGCTGGACCTGTTCGAGGAGATGCACGGGAATCTGGAGAAGATTCGCGAGTTGCGCCTCAATCGCATTGATATGATGCGTCGGGATTTGGCGGATTTTGCCGAGGCGGCGCGGGCCCTGGCCGCGGGCCTGGACCCGGTCCTGGCCCAGCAACCCGCCGAGGGGATCGCCCTGGACCTGGGGCGCCGCCTTAAGCAGGAAGCCGCGGCGGCTCAGGACCGTGCCCGATTCATAGCGGCCCTGACCCAGGCGACCGAGGAGGCCCGGGCCGACCGCGCGCGCATCGCGCTTGCCCAGGCGAGCCTGGACCCCTTACGGCAGCGCTTGCCCGCGGGGGCCGATCTGGAGGCCCTGCGGGAGGCCATCCAGCAATCGGATCACCGGCGCCAGCTTGGCGCCCAGCGTGATCAGGCCCTTGAGCAACTTCTGAAGGACGGGGACGGGCTGGACCCTGGCACCCTGGAGGCGGAGTGGGCTAGCACCGATGTCCCGGTCATCCCGGCGCGGCTGCTGGCACTCAAGCAGGAAATCGACCACCTGGTGAGCCAGATGAATCAGTGGGCCGCGGATCTGCGGGTGGCCGAGGCCACCCTGGAGGGGATTGCCGGCCAGGACGAGGCGGCTCAAGCGGAGGCCCGGCGGCAGGAGGCGCTGGCGCGCATGGGTAATGCCGTGGAGCGTTTCATTCGTATCCATACCGCCGCCAAGCTGCTGCGCTGGTCCATTGAACGCTTTCGGGAACACAGGCAGGGGCCCCTGTTGGCTCGGGCCAGCGATATCTTTCGGGGTCTGACCGCCGGGGCCTTGGAGAGACTCCAGGTGGACCATGACACCCAGCCCCCGACCCTCTTCGGTCAACGCCCCAATGGGCTCAGGGTCCACATCGAGGGCATGAGCGAGGGCACCCGCGACCAGCTCTATCTCGCCCTGCGCCTGGCCGCCCTGGAACTGCATCTGCGACAGACCCCGCCCCTGCCCTTCATCGCCGACGACCTCTTCATCAATTACGACAATGGCCGGGCCCGCGCCGGCTTCGCCGCCCTGGCCGACCTGTCCCGCCTGACCCAGGTCATCTTCCTCAGCCACCACCACCATCTGGTGGAACTGGCCAGCGACGTCTTCGGGGGGGACTTGAATGTCCTGGATCTGGAGGCGTGAGGGCAGGGCGGGAAGGGTCGAAGGGTCGGGTGATGGCGGGCGAGGGCTATCGTCAAGCTTACCGGGAGGCATCCCCAGGGTCCCGTCAAAGTCCAGGACCCGAGCGCAGCAAGATGGCCGGGGATGTCGAGGTGCACCGATGACTGGTGGGCGGTGTCGCTGGCGGGAGCGATGTGGGCGTTGAGCGAGGGGGGGAAGCCGAGATCCCTGCGCAGGAGGCGAGCGCGGGCCGCTGCCGCAGCGGCTGAGCCGGGGGCGGCGGGTGGCGTTCGGAGGCCGATGGCAGCGAGCG
>JBATOB010000356.1:0-2997 GCA_049290655.1 Chromatiaceae bacterium
GCCTCGGTCAGGGAGCGACCGCGCCCCAGGACGGCCTGGACGACCCGCGCCGCGGCGGCCCGGGCGCGGGCGCCCTCCGAGGGCGCTACGTTGGCCTTGGGTTCTTGCGGGGACTGATGGCCAGGCCAAGGCCGGGGTTGATGATTATCCAAACTTGACCCCATCCAGACGGCGCGCGTTGAGGAATTCAGCGGCCGACATGGGCCGCTTGCCCGGGGGCTGGAGCCGGGTCAGACGCACCATGCCGGTCCCGGTGGCGACCTCGATGCCCGCTTTAGTAGCCTGGATCACCTGGCCGGGCTGGGCACCCGACGGCGGAGCCAGGTCAGGCAAGTTGCAGCTCCAGAGACGCAGACTGGCGTCGTCCAGTTGGGTCTGGGCCACGGGCCAGGGGTCGAAGGCGCGAATCAGCCGGTCGATGGCCACCGCCGGTTGCGACCAATCGACCTCGGCCTCGGCCTTGGTCAGCTTGTGGGCGTAGTTGGCCTGGCTGTCATCCTGGATCTCCGGGACCCGGCTGCCAGCGGCGATGCCCGGCAGGGCCTCCACCAGGGCGGCGGCCCCCAGCAGGGAGAGCTTGTCATGCAGGCTGCCACCCGTCTCGCGCGGGTCCAGGGTCAGGCGCTTGAGCAGGAACATGGGGCCCGTGTCGAGTCCCGCCTCCATGCGCATGATGGTGACGCCACTCTCGCTATCGCCGGCCAGGATGGCGCGCTGAATGGGCGCCGCGCCGCGCCAGCGCGGGAGCACCGAGGCGTGGACATTGACGCAGCCCAGTCTGGGGATATCCAGGACCGCTTGGGGTAGGAGCAGACCATAGGCGACCACCACCATGAGATCCGCGCCCAGTTCCCGCAGGGTCGCGATGGCCTCCGGGTCGCGCAGGGTCGGGGGTTGGAATATGGGTAGTCCCAGAGCCGCCGCGGCCTCCTTGACGGGACCCGGGCTCAGTTTGCGGCCCCGGCCCGCGGGCCGATCCGGCTGGGTATAGACGGCCACGACCTCATGGCCGGCGTCCCGCAGGGCCTGGAGGCAGGGCACGGAGAAGTCCGGCGTCCCGGCGAAGATGATCCGCAGAGGAGGCATCAAATGGCCGCCCGCCGGGGCTCGGCCACTTCCGGGTCGCGCTGTCGGTCCTTCTCCAGTTTCTTGCGGATGCGCTGGCGCTTCAGGGAAGAAAGGTAATCGACGAAAAGTTTACCATCCAGGTGGTCGATCTCGTGCTGGATGCAGACCGCCAGCAGGCCATCCGCCTCCAATTCAAAGGCTTGACCCTGGCGGTCCTGGGCGCGCACCCGCACCCGCTCCGCCCGCGTTACCGACTCCCAAAATCCGGGCACCGAGAGACAGCCTTCTTCCATCTCCTCCTTGCCCTCGCGCCAGAGGATTTCGGGATTAATGAGGCACAGGGGCTCATCGTGATGTTCGGAGATGTCGATGACGATCATCCGCAGCGGGATATCGACCTGGATCGCCGCCAGGCCGATGCCGCGCGCGGCATACATGGTCTCGAACATAGCGTCGATCTGGCGGCGAATCCGGTCATCTATCCTGGCCACTGGCCTGGCCACGTTACGCAGGCGTGGGTTAGGGAATGTGAGAATTTCGAGTTGACTCATTTGGGAGTCCCCACTGGATTATCGGCTTTGGGGCGCGAGCCTGGGCATCAACAGCCACGATTCACCCCAAGCCCCTCGCCATCAAAAGGTCGGGCACCCCTGGCAAGGTAGGCGAATGCTCGCTAGTATGCCCCGGCATACTACACCGCCGATCAGGGTCCCGCAAAAACAAGGCTTCGTCTTGACGAGGAAGGCCCCGGCAGGTATCTCCCGCCAGCCAATCTTGGGGTTGCTCATGTCCATTTTCCAGCCCGCCATGTCCCGCCAGCCTCCTGGTGGAACTATCCTGATCAGGCTGGCCCTCGCCCTCCCGTTGCTGCTGGCCGTCCTGCCCGCCCAGGCCCAAATGGAGCCGCAAATAGGTCAGGAGCCCTTACATCCCCGGGGAGGGTCCCCCAGCAAAAATCCGCCCAGGACCGTCAAGCTGTCGCCCAAGGCACGGGTCACGCCCCTGGCGGCGCCCGATCCCGTCATCCCCATCGGCGCCATTCGGCCCTTCATCGAACACGCCTACGTGCTGAGCGCCAAGGAGATCGAACAGGCGCCCTATGTGGTCGCCTTTCCGGACCGGCGGGTCCTGGGCGGCGCCGGCGACAGGGTCTATGTCCGCGGCCTGGGCTTGGGTGCCCAGAAGCGCTACCGGCTGGTGAGGCCCGGGGGTCCCTATCGCGACCCCGCCTCCGGCGAGGTCCTGGGCTATCAGGCCCAGCAGGTGGCCGAGGCCACCCTGGAACGGCCCGGCGACCCCGCGGTCCTGCGGATCGACAGCATGAGCCAGGAGATTGCCACCGGTGACCGCCTGGTGCCGACGACGGGTAACGAGCCCTTGCTGACCTTCCGGCCCAGGCCCGGACCCACGGGTCGCCAGGCCCAGATCCTGGCCGTCCTCAATGGCGTCTCCCAGATCGGCAGCCTCAACGTGGTGGTCATCGACCTGGGTACCGACCAGGGCGTGGAGCCGGGGCACCTCTTCGATATCCATAATGGTGGCGAGCAGATCCGGGATAAGGTGCGCGCCCAGGCGGACGACTGGGATTGGAAGGACCAGAAATTCTGGTCGGAGGAATCCTGGTACGGGGATTTCCGCACCGACCGCTGGATCAGCGACGAACCCGATCCCAACACACCTCTCCCCCTCCATCGGGGCGCCAGCCCCCTGGGCGAGGACTTTCTCCTGCCCCTGGAAAGGGCCGGCACCCTCATGGTCTTTCGCGCCTTTCCGCGCCTGAGCTTTGCCCTGGTCATGGAGGCGACCCGGCCCATGCACATCCAGGACCGGGTCCTGGCCCCGAGGAATTGATGGTCAGGGGCCAAGAAGCGGAGGCCGCCACCCGGGACCCGGAGCGCCTGCGCACCTGGCTGACCCTGGCCAATGCCC
>JBATOB010000357.1:0-4656 GCA_049290655.1 Chromatiaceae bacterium
CCGGCTCCGCTGGCGCTTGCTTCAACGACGACGCCAGCCGCATCCGCAAAGGCCACGCCCCGGCGATCATGACCGCGCCGCGCCACCGCGGCATCAGCCTCTTCGAGCAGGAACCCTTGTCCCTGGGTCTCGCCAAGAAGCGCCGCCAGGCGGCCTGGAACGACCACTACCGCGCTAAGGTCGTGTTCGGCTGACCCGTTAGGCGCGCTCGCCCTGCTGGGCGACTGGATTGTCCGCCTGTTCCATCATGCTATGCTCAGCCCAGCCCGGTTCCATGCCGTCCCTCGCGCCTTAGGAATTTGCTCATGACCCCGCTCCTTGCGACCTACCAGGCACTCCCACCCGAGCTACGGAGCCTGGTGCTCCTGACGGCTGTCTATGGGGAGGGCATCTATCTGACTACCCTCAAGACGCTGGTGAAGGAGCTGGTCTGGAAGGGTGAGGAGGGCCGGGTCCTTTATCCCCGCATCGACGCGACCCTGCGGGATCGCCTCCTGGGGGCGGGGCTGTGGCTCGATGATCGGGCCGGCTTGCGTTGTCATCCGGATCTGATCGAGCCCCTGACCCAGGAGGCCCGGGAGAGGGGGCTGCTGGGGCCGATTATTGATGCGGCCTGTCGTCTGGTGCCCTACCGGCTTGGGGCCTATGGCATCGTGGATCAGGAGTCCCAGCGCCGCTTTATGCGCGATGTCCGGTTCGCCATGCTGCGGGATGATCCGGGCCAGGTGTTTCGGCTGCTGGGCATGGATAAGCCGGATTATGTCCAGGCCAGCCCCAAGTTCGCGGTGGATCTGGCGCGTATCTATGGCGACCGGCTCGCCCAAGCCCTGCCCGAGATCCAGTTCATGGCCCTGGACCCCCTCCTAGATGAGGGCGATATCCAGTTGCGGGACTCGCGGGAGCTCTATGCCCGCTTCGAGGCCATCTTTGGAGTCATGCCCGATCCGGGTCCGGTGCTCGGTAACAGTCTGTGTCAGCGGCGCTTGCTGCGGGGGGCCTACGAGGCGGCCACGACCCTGGCCCTGCCTGGCACCATTATCGGCTCCATGGCCCACGGTGTCGCGGCCTTCATGGGCGGGGATGATACGACCGCCATTGCCCGCTTTCAGGAGGGGGTGGCCCTGCTCAAGAAGAGCGAGCGCAAGCGCAACATTCACATCCCGGGGCTGGCGGGGATCTGCCACCTCCTGGCCTTGCTGCGGGAGGGCTCCCCCGCCGCCATGGCCAGCCTGCACACCCAGCTCGAGGCCGCCCAAAAGCCCCTGTACCCGGATCATTTTCAGCGCGCCTTCCAGGTCCTGGAGGTGACCGTGGCGGTCATCCGGGATGGTCGGGAATTCAATAGTGGTCACCCCTTCTTTGCCCTGATTTCGGTCCAGAATCCCTGGCAGGAGCTGATTCAGGATCTGTGTCTGCGCTGGCTGGGGGGGCAGCCGAGCGAGGAGCGGCTGCGGCGGCTGAAGGCGCATCAGCACAGCGCGACCCAAGGCGGTTTTCTGTGGTATGCCCGCGAGGCGGCCCTGCTGCTGAATGCCTGGGGTGACAAGACCCGCCATGGGTGCATCGACGCCCTGGACACCAAGCCCCTGACCAACCTACGCCAGCCCGAGGAGGCCTGGGAGCGCACCCTGCGCGTCCTGCGGGAGATCGCCACGCCGGCGGCGGCCGCCGGCCCGGTCGCCAAGGCGGCGGGGGAGGGTGAATTGAGCATGGCCTGGGAGTTGACCGTCATGAAGAGTGGCCAGGTGTTCTTCGAGCCCCGGGAACGCAAACGCCGGGGCGCGGGTTGGACCAAGGGCCGGGTGGTGGCCATCAAGCGGCTGCGGGAGGATCTGGATCGCTTTACCTATCTCACCCCGGCGGATCGGGCGATCTGCGGCTGTATCCGCGCCGAGCAGGTGGGCTGGGGCTGGGGCAGTTCCCGGACCGAGTACCTCATCGAGCCCCTCTGCGCCCTGCGGGCCGCCGTGGGCCATCCCCATCTGCAAACCACCGCGGGTCCGGTGGAACTGGTCCAGGAACAGCCGTGCCTCTTGGTGGCGCGCACTCCGGATGGCATCCATATCACCCTGCACCCGCCCTGCGATCGGGAGAGCAAGTATGCGGTCTCCCTGGAGGCCAGCCGGCTGCGGTTCTATGAGTTCACGGCTCAACACCTGCTGGCGGGAAACCTCCTGGGCCGGGAGGGTCTGCGGGTCCCCAAGGCCGCCGAGACCCAGGTCCTGGAGACCATCACCGCCCTGGCACCCATGATCACGGTCCATTCCGAGATCGGCGGCGAGGTCGCGGGCGAGTTGGCCGGGGAGGTGGAGCGGGTGGCGGCGGACCCCCGGCCGCGCCTGCAACTCCAGCCTCTGGCGGACGGCCTGCGCATTGCCTGCCTGGTGAAGCCCTTGGGCGATAAGGGGCCCAGCGCCCATCCCGGCGAGGGCGCGGCCTCCATCTTCAGCGAGATCGAGGGCCAGCGGCTCCATGCCCGGCGTGATCTCGGGGCCGAGCGGGCGGCGGCGGCGCGCCTCTTCACCGCTTGCCCCCATCTCGATCCCGACTTCTGGGAATGGCCGCTGGACGAACCGGATCTGGCCCTGGAGACCCTGGAGACCTTGCAGGAGCTGGGTGATGCGGTGGTGCTGGAGTGGCCCCAGGGCAAGGCCTTGCGGCTGGCCGGTAATCCGGGCCTGCGGGGGCTGGCGGTGAGGATCGGCGCCCAGCGGGACTGGTTTGGGGTGTCCGGGGAGCTGACCCTGGATGATGGGCGGGTGATGGATATGGCGCGCCTGCTGGAGCTGCTGGGGTCCGCGTCCAGTCGCTTCGTCAAGATCGGCGAGGATGAATACCTGGCCCTGAGCCAGGAGTTGCGCAAGCGTCTGGATACGATCCGGGTCCTGCAGGACCGGGGCCGGGTCCATCCCCTGGCGGCGGGTCTGCTCGAAGAGGCCCTGGACGGGCTCCAGGTCAAGACCGATCGGGCCTGGCAGGCCCAACTCCAGCGCCTGACCGAGGCCCAGGATCTGGTCCCGGTGGTGCCCAGCACCTTGCAGGCGGAGTTGCGCGACTACCAGGTGGAGGGTTTCCGCTGGCTCGGCCGTCTGGCTCACTGGGGAGCCGGGGCCTGTCTCGCCGATGACATGGGTTTGGGCAAGACGGTGCAGACCCTGGCCCTGCTCCTGACCCGGGCCGCCGAGGGCCCGGCCCTGGTCCTGGCCCCCACCTCGGTCTGTTCCAACTGGGTCGAGGAGGCGGGGCGTTTCGCCCCGACGCTCAGGGCCCATCTGTTCGGGTCCGGGGATCGGGCGGCCTTTCTCAACGCCCTGGGTCCCTTCGACCTGGTGATCTGTACCTACGGTCTGCTGTGGAGCGAGTCCGAGGCCCTGACCCAGGTCCAGTGGCGCACCATCGTCGCCGACGAGGCCCAGGCCTTCAAAAACGCCCAGACCAAGCGCTCCAAGGCGGTGATGGACCTGAACGGCGATTTTCGCCTCATCACCACCGGCACCCCCATCGAAAACCACCTGGGGGAGCTGTGGAACCTCTTTCGCTTCATCAATCCGGGACTCCTGGGGAGTCAGGAGCAGTTCAACCGGCGCTTCGCCATTCCCATCGAGCAGCGCCAGGACAAGGAGGCCGGCCGCCAGCTTAAGCGCCTGATCCGCCCCTTCATCCTGCGCCGGCTCAAGAGCGAGGTGCTGTCGGAACTGCCGGAGCGTACCGAGATCACCCTGCACGTGGAGTTGAGCGAGGCGGAACGCCTCTTCTACGAGGCCTTGCGCCGCACCGCCATCGAGCGCATCAGCCAGGTGGGGGGACAGGGGGCTGGCGACGTCCGCTTCCAGGTCCTCGCCGAGATCATGCGTCTGCGCCGGGCCTGCTGTAACCCCAAGCTGGTCATGCCCGAGAGCCCCATTCCCAGCGCCAAGCTCCAAGCCTTCGCCGAGATTGTCGAGGAGTTAAGGGAGAACCGCCACAAGGCGCTGGTCTTCAGCCAGTTCGTCGATCACCTGACCCTGGTGCGGGCCTGGCTCGACGACCAGAAGATTGCCTATCAGTACCTGGATGGGGCCACGCCCATCAAGCGCCGGCAGGAGGCCGTGGCGGCCTTCCAGGCGGGACGGGGCGATCTCTTCCTGATCAGCCTCAAGGCCGGTGGTGCCGGGCTCAACCTGACGGCGGCGGATTACGTCATCCACCTCGATCCCTGGTGGAACCCCGCCGTCGAGGACCAGGCCTCGGACCGCGCCCACCGCATCGGCCAGTTACGGCCGGTGACCATTTACCGGCTAGTGGCCCGGGAAACGATTGAGGACAAGATTCTCGACCTGCATCGCCATAAGCGGGATCTCGCCGATTCCCTGCTGGAGGGCACCGAGATGAGTGCCCGCCTGGGGGTGGAAGAGATGATGGCCTTGCTGAAGGAGGCCTGCTAACGCGGGTGGGCGGGGTAGCGGGCTGACATGTTGATCAGGCCCGCCTTGCTGGGAATAACCCGACCATTCCGGTTTTCTGCTGAGTATATAGTCCTCGTATTTATTAGGGCGGAGTCTAGAATCAAAGGCAACACCTCTACATTTATAGGTGTTGTGATGACCAAGCACTTCGAACAACTGTCGGCCGAAGAACGGGCGACCATCATGGTGATGGTCCAGGAGGGGCAGAGTT
>JBATOB010000358.1:0-14144 GCA_049290655.1 Chromatiaceae bacterium
TTCTACGAGTACGTGAAATTGCTGAGGCAGATAGCAATTTCATCGGCATTTCTGAAGTCATGACCATTACGGGACTTATCAGTAACGGCGATATCACGACTATTTATGTTGGGATGGCTTGGGTGCCTTCGGAAAAATACGCGCTACAAGAAAAAGCCCGTGGCTTGATGTCTCAGCTGAGCTTTTTCGAAGGCAAACTGCTCAGCGACGATTTGGAATATGGTATCGGAATTGGAAATGGTCTGGCGGAAAAATTACATAGTCAATTCGGAACCGATGTAATTTTAATGGCCCCCACGGTTTTCGGTCAGATTAATGCAGTCGATGCTCATGTGTTGCAGTTCACCGATGCTTCGATGGAATTGTTGGAAGACAAGTGGGTGGTTATGCCATTGAGCCTGGCGCGCACTCTATACGATACGGAAGGCGCCAGCCAAATCAACTTGCTTTTGAGGGAGAATGCTAATTTAGGGGTGGTTCGTTCAGCCCTTGAAAAAAAATTTCATGATGCTGGGATCGATGTCACCGTTGTTCCTTGGCGAGATCTTTCTCCGTTTTACGTCAAGGTGGAAAAGATGTTCCGAATTATTTTTTTATTCATGTTCCTTATTGTGTCGATCATCATTGTGATGAGTGTCGTCAATACGGTAAGTATGGCAGTCCTTGAGAGAAGTCGAGAAATTGGCACATTGCGTGCCATTGGTGCCCAGCGCTATCGTGTGATCATGCTTTTTGGCTTTGAAGGTGCTTTATTGGGATTATTTGGTTGTCTTATCGGTGTGGTGATACTTGGCGCTGCTTTAGCATTCCTTGGCTATGCGCAACCCTACTGGACACCTCCGCAGATGGCGCGTCCGATTCCGCTGGAAGTTTACCTAGTCCCCGAGTATTTGTTGTTTAGTGTTCTGTTCCTTACCTTACTCTCTTTTGCGTCAGGGGTATTACCCGCGCGACAAATCGCCCGTCATAATATCGTGGAGGCTCTTGGGCATGTATAAACCAGTTCTTGTCTCTGGATTGGTGCGCACTGCATTGATCGCTACCTGGGTCTTCATCGGTGGGGTCGCAATTGCTATGGACGGACAAATGCGTGCCACTGAGATTCTTGCTCAAGCCGATGAGGCGCGCGGTAATCTTGATGGAGTGGAATGGCAACTTCACTTGCATGCGGAAGATTCCAAAGACGAGCAAGAGATGACCATGGCGGTGCAGGCCCGTGGCTTCGATGTTGTGACAACAACTCTAGCTCCTGCGCACTCGAAAGGCAATCGCCTTCTCATGCTGAAAGAGAATATGTGGTTCGATAAACCTGGTCTAAATAAGCCGGTACCCATCTCGAAAAGACAAAAGTTAATGGGTACGGCTGCGTATGGCGATATTGCCTCCACCGATTATGCAAACGATTACAACGCCACATTGCTAGGGGAAGATGATGTCGAGGGTAAACTTTGTTGGGTATACGACCTACAGGCAAAGCACCGTAATGTGACTTATGATCGAATAAAATATTGGGTGGAAAAGGACAAAATGATTGGAGTGAAGGCTGATTATTTCACAGTCTCTGGAAAAAAATTTAAATCCGCCAAAATGGAGTATGCCAACCGCGTAGAGCGGAATGGGCAGCTCAAACCCTTCATCTCGAGTATCAGTATTTCAGGTGAATTGCTTCAAAATGAGCGAACCGTTCTGACGCTAAGAAACCCTGTTCTGAGAAAAATTCCGGACTACGTTTTTGATTTAAGCCTAAACCGATGATAACTCGCTGCGTAAGGTGGACTATTGTTGTACTCGGAATTTGGTGTGGATTTCCGGTATGGGGTCTAGAGCAAGATATGACGGCATCTCGGACGTCGGTTTGGGATGCCTTTTCGAGTGACGGATTTTCATATCGTGTAGAGGGTCTTGGTTACGGATTTGCACGAGACCCGGTGACCGATTCAACGCTTAATCCCGACAATGTGCTGGGAGTTAGCAGTAGCCAAGCCACGGGCGAGCTCAGATTGGACATGAAACTTCTTTACGATAGTCTCGAGTTGGGAATTAAGCCCAGACTCGATATTACTTGGCGTGAGTGGAACTTCGGTCCGAGCGAGGGTGAATCAGACACTGACACGGAGGCATTCATTTACGAGTGGCATTTCCGCTATCGTTTCACTGATCGGTTATTTGCTTTCTATGGACTCGAAAATCTCCAATGGGGACCATCTTTTTTAACATCTCCATCGAATCCATTTATCCCTTTTAATGGGAAGAATAACCCTTATTTAGAAGTGCCTGGGCTGGACTACGCGAAGATCAATTGGATAGTCAATTCCACTTGGAGTGCTCAACTCATCGCCAATACTGACGATGGCCGTTTGGATTCGGTCAAACCATTCCAGAAAGTCTATGCCGGGAAAGTTGATTTTGTCGGGATAGGAAGCTACGGGAGTATAATTGTCTCTCATCGTGAAGACGGACCTACTCGCTTAGGTGGCTATGCTGGAATATCGATATCCGATGCAACGCTTGGGTATTTCGAAGCTGATGTAGACGATAATTCCTACGTGCGAGCCCTAATCGGTGCAAGTTACACCTTCTTCGATGGGTCCACGGTCGCTATGGAATATTATTACAATGGAGATGGATGCAGGGCATCGGAAATTCAATTTTGTTTTCCTCCGTATGGCGAAACGGTTCCAGGACAACCTCTCTACCTAACGAACTACGGATTTATTCAGTATATTAACAATGAATTTATCACCCCCTCGCTTGAGCTTGCGCTTCGTGGAACGATTAACTTTGATGATCAATCCAGTCTGCTTACGGCGATTGCTAACTATGAGATCGGAAACCATATGGAGTTATTCTCGGTTGCAGACTGGTATACGGGAAGCGAAGGCGATGAATTCGGATCAATTCTTAAGTACTCTATCATGGGTGGGATTCGTTTGACATACTAATAAAGAACTTTATTAAGTGGCGTTGATGCTGCAGTAAGTAGCCAAGGATGGTTGCCTTGTTCTGATGCATCAAACTGAAACGCGTGTTTCACCACTTTCAACACTCCCTAAAGCACTGTGCAAACAGGAATTCATTGTACTGCTTTGTATGTTGAAATCTGTTTTTGATCACCGTTATGCATACACATGCCACGGTTAATATCCAGGCGGCGCACGGAAAAGTCCATCCCATTTCAATTTGAGTGCACTAGCAATTAATAACCATGATTGATAAACACGACGCACAACCGACAAACCGTTTTCCCATTGCTATCATCGGAATCGGTTGCCGCCTCCCTGGTGGTGTTCAAGACACCAACAGCTTTTGGCGTATGTTGACCGAACAGAAAGATGCGGTCAAAGAGGTCACGAGCGACCGCTGGAGTATTTCGAAGTTTTATCACCCTGAAAAAGGCATACCGGGAAAGACTTACGCCAAGTGGGCGGGGCTCCTTGATCAGATCGACCAGTTCGACCCAGAAGCCTTCGGTATTTCTCCTCGTGAGGCTCCGCATATGGATCCCCAGCAGCGCCTGTTGCTGGAAGTCGCATGGGATGCGATCGAAGATGCGGGTCAAGTGCTCGAGGATTTGTCAGGATCGCGCACCAGTGTGCATATCGGGATCTCAACCAACGACTATGCGCAACTGCAGGTCTTCGATCAAACCGATACCGAGCCGCACTCAGCGACAGGAGGTGCCTTCAGCATTGCCGCCAATCGTATTTCCTACTGCTTCAACCTCAAGGGACCAAGTGTCGCAGTGGATACGGCCTGTTCATCTTCGCTGGTTGCCGTGGACCTTGCCTGCTCGAGTCTATGGCATGGTGAGACCGAACTCGCACTCGCCGGCGGGGTCAATACCATCATCTCTGCCGGCCCTTTCATCGCCTTCTGCTCGGCCACGATGTTGTCCCCCACAGGCCGCTGCAAGACATTCGATGCATCTGCCGATGGCTTCGTCCGGGGCGAGGGGGCCGGCATGGTGCTTCTGAAGCCTTTGCATCATGCGCTGAGGGATAGAGATCCTATCCATGCCGTGATTCTGGCAACAGGCGTTAACCAGGATGCGCGGACAAACGGGATCACGCTACCGAGTCTGTCCGCGCAGCAGAGCCTACTGGAAGAGGTGTATTCCAAGGCTGGATTATCGGCGGAGGATGTGTTTTACGTAGAGGCGCATGGGACCGGCACTGCCGTCGGCGATCCTATCGAGGCCACGGCGATCGGGAACGCACTCGGACGTCCGAGACAGGATGGATCGCGTCTGCTCATCGGTTCCGTCAAGACGAACATCGGTCACCTGGAGGCCGGCGCGGGTATTGCGGGATTGATCAAGACTAGCCTCGTCCTGTCGCACCGCCAAATTCCAGCGAACCTGCATTTCTCGAGTCCGAATCCGAATATCGATACCGACGCCTTGAGACTTGAGGTCGTCAGCGAGCCGACGGCGGTCGTCGCTGGGACTGATCGCTTAGTTGCCGGCGTTAATGCCTTCGGTTTTGGCGGCACCAACGCTCATGTCGTGATGGCCTCTGTCACCGACGTGCCCAAGGTGCCCGAGGAGTCGACACCTCCGGAAGGGGGGCGATGGCTATTCCCCATATCGGCACGCAGCGAAGATGGTCTGCGGCAGCTTGCTCGGGATTACAGCGAGTACCTTGCGATAGCAGGAAATGATTTGTCCATGCGCGACCTCTGTTTCACGGCCAGTAGCCGTCGCAATCATTTCCACCACCGCCTAGCCATTCCCACGGAAACAAAGGACGAACTGCGTGATCTCCTGCGTGCCTTTTCAACAGGAGAAACGCGCCGAGCATGGGCGCATCGTGTCGCGCTCGCCGGCTCGGATGCCGCAGGCCCAGCCTTCGTGTTCTCGGGCCAAGGACCGCAGTGGTGGGGGATGGGCAGGGAGTTGCTCGCCTCCAACGAGACGTTTCGTCAAGTCCTGGAACAGGTAGATCGCGAGATCCAGCGCCTTGGGGACTGGTCGCTGCTGGAGGAAATGGCCAAGGACGAGGAGCATTCCCGTATGCACGACACCGCCGTCGCACAACCGGCGCTATTCGCCCTGCAGGTTGGCTTGGTTAAGGTCCTGGAGGAATGGGGGATCAGGCCGGCCGTCGTCGTTGGCCACAGCGTCGGTGAAGTGGCCGCCGCCCATGTCGCCGGAGCGCTCGACTTAGCGACCGCTACCCGCGTTATTTTTCACCGTGGCCGCTGTATGGCTGCCGCACCCGGGGGGAAGATGCTCGCCCTCGGGGTCACCGCCGAGGAGGCTCTGTCGCTCATCGAACCCTACGGGCAACGCGTGTCTCTCGCCGCACACAACGGGCCGGAATCGGTCACTCTATCCGGCGATGCGGACTGCCTCGAAGCGTTGGCGGAACGCTTCTCCGACGGGGCGACGTTCTGTCGTTTCCTGCCGGTTCAATATGCCTTCCACAGTGCGCAGATGGAGGTCATTCAGGGCGAACTCCTCAGTGCCTTGACGGGGATCGAGCCTTGCAAGACCACGGTCGATATGGTGTCCACCGTCACGGCAACAATGATCAATGGAGAAGATCTGGGCCGGAACTATTGGTGGGAGAACGTCCGCCAGGCGGTGCAATTCACCAGCGCATTGAATGCCGTTATCGAGCGCGGACACCGTGTCTTCATCGAGCTCAGTCCGCACCCGGTACTTGCGGCCTCCATGACCCAGATCTTTGCCCGCTTTCGTGATCGTTGCGAGCACATTCCGACATTGCGCCGCGACACCCCGGACAATTTGCAGCTCTTGACCTCCCTGGGAGCCGTTTTTGCGGTGGGCAACCCGATCAACTGGACGCGCTTCTGGCCGGAAGGTGGCAACTGTGTCCGACTGCCTGGCTATCCTTGGCAACGTCAACGGTACTGGCATGAGCCGGAAAAGTCGCGCCGTTTCCGCATGGCGGAGATTTTCCACCCGTTGCTTGGCGAGTCTTTGGCTGAACAAAATCGATACTGGGCCGTTCGACTCGACGCTAATCAGTTCCCATATTTCCGCGACCACAAGGTGAGGAGCCAGATCGTCTTTCCGGCCTCCGCCTACATCGAGATGGCATTGGCGGCCTCGCGCGAGCTATTCGGCGATCCGGGAATCGTCGAGACCGTGCAGTACGTCAAGGCGTTGACGCTCGGCGACGACAACTGGCGCACGGAGCTGCGCCTAACCTATATGGACACCGATGGCGCATTTACCGTCACCTCCCAGGATGTGGGCGATTCGCACAGTGAGTGGACGACCCACTGCACCGGATATCTGCGCAAGCACGCCGGTTCCGGCGAGCAGCGTTCGGCCGGGGGTCGCGAGACGCTGGAGGAAATCAGCGATTCCTGGTCGAAGCAGGATGTCTATGACAAATTTCGTGAAGTAGGGCTGAACTATGGTGCGGCCTTTCAGGGAATCGACAAGATCCTGATCGGTTCGCAAGGCGTGGAGGGAGAGGTCGCGGCGCCCACCGAGATTACCGACCTGGACAAGTACCTGTTGCACCCCGCAGTCTTGGACAGCTGTTTTCAAGTCATCCTGGGCGCAATCCCGGAAGATCTCGAGGCCGAGCGTGTCTACCTGCCCATTCGTGTCGGTCGCGTCGAGGCATGGAAGGCCGCCACTGGTCCGCTGCGCGTTCGAGTCGAGCTCCAGCGCATTGATGCGAAAGAGCTGGTATGCAATCTCCGACTCTTCGATTCCGATGGTGAGCTTGTCGCAACCATCGACGGGTTCAACTGCCAGGCTATCGTTGCCAACGAGGCATTCGCGACTGCGAATCTGGTTTACGACGTTGGTTGGGAGGTCAAAGCCTCGCAGGCTGACCATGCCTCGGAGCCACCGGCCTTCCTCGACAGCGTGGAAGCGGCCCACGAGGTGATTTGTGACCGCTCGCGCGCGCGATTCGCCGTGGTCGAGAAGCACCTCCGTGACGCAAATCGGGCGCTCGATGCACTGGCCGGTGCCCACGTGCGCGAGTCGCTTCAGGAGCTTGGCCTGGATTGGACACCTAGAACCAAGATAGATCCCGCGCAGGCAATCGAGGACTTGTCCATCGCTCCCCGACATCGTCAGGTTTTTTTGCGGTTGTTGGAGGTACTCGCGGACCAGGGGCAGCTGCGGACGACCGATGAGGGAGCCTGGCAAGTCACCGATAGCGGATCAAAGGAGACATCGCAGGAGCTGTTTCGCAAAGTCTGCCAACGTCATCCGCAAGGCTTCTCCGAAATGATGCTGGTGCAACGCTGCGGCAGCCGACTCGCATCTATCCTGTCCGGCAAGACCGATCCGCTGGATGTCTTGTTCAAGCAGGACAAGAACCAGGTGGCGGAGCATTTTTACCAAGACTCGCCGTCTTTCGTTCACTACAACGCACTCGTTGCAAATAGCGTCGAGACCGCCGTCGCGGCGGCACCGCTCGATCGCATTTTCCGCATACTGGAGATCGGTGCCGGTACCGGAGGACTCACGACGCACATCCTGCCGGTTCTCCGCCCCGAGAGCACCGAGTATGTCTTCACCGACATATCGAGCTTCTTTTTCGACTCGGCGCGCAAGAAATTTCAGGATTTCGATTTCGTCGATTACCGCACGCTCGATATCGAGCAGGCGCTGGAAGGCCACCAGATTGCCACAGGCGAATTCGACCTGATCCTTGCCTCGGACGTCTTGCATGCCTGCCGGGATCTGCGCGAGGCCCTCGGACACATTCACTCGCTGCTGGCTCCCGGCGGCATGTTGCTCTTTCTGGAGGCCGACCATGCCTTTGGATGGGTCGACATCATCTTTGGGCTTACCGAGGGCTGGTGGCGTTTCCGGGATCATGACCTGCGTCGAAACCACCCCCTCATCTCCAGGGATCGTTGGATCGAGCTATTTCACGAGGTCGGTTTCGTTGCGGCGGTTCCCATGCGCATCGAGAACGACGACTCGTCGGCCGGGCAGGTCGTTATGCGCGCCCGAAAGCCGTTCTCCAGCGTTGATCGACAGCAGGTATCGGCAGTGCCGGCCTCGGAATCGAGTCCAACCGGACATTGGCTCGTCTTCGCGGATGATGGCCGCCTGGCGAAATCGGTCTCCGAGGAATTGATGCGGATGGGGCATTGCGTGACCAAGGTTAGTGTAGGGGCACAGTTTGCTCAACAAGGCGAGCTTGAATTCACGCTGCCTACCGCGGATCCGTCAGCCATGGAGCAGCTTATGTCGGCGCTGCGCAAGATGGGCGTACCCGTCACCGGTGTTCTCTATTGCTGGCCCCTTGCCACCCCATCGCTGGACGACGAGGGGGTCGTTCCGGAAGATGCCGAAGGGTTGACCTGCTATGCCCCGATGCACCTGCTTCAGGCCTGGGAGCAGGCGGGGCTCGATCTCCCGAGCCGACTTGTGATCGTTACCCGCAATGCGCAACCCAATGATACGGTATCGCAACCCCCGGAAATTTCGCAGGTGCCGTCCTTGGGGCTAGGCAGGGTCATCGGGATGGAGTTCCCGCAGTTGCATTGCCGTCTGGTCGACCTTCAGGAAGACCGGCAAGACCTTGAAGCCACCGCCATACTCCATGAAATCGCCCTGGAGGATGGCGAATCGGAGGTCCTTTGGCGGGGTGGCATGCGCTACGCAGCGCGCGTGCAACGTGCCGGACGCCCGATGGTTCAGATCGATCCCGCTGCATCGCAGCCCCCGCACTTCCGCTTGTTTCCCTCCGACACAGGGGTCATAGACCGGGTTGGGTTCCGTGAGCTCGAGCGGCAACCGCCAGGTCCCGGTCAGGTGGAGATACGCGTGCGGGCCGCTGGGCTCAACTTCCGCGATGTCTTGAAGGCGTTGGGCCTTTATCCTTCCGACGGCGGCGATTTTCTGCTCCTTGGGGACGAATGCGCCGGGGAGATCGCCGCCGTAGGTCCCGGCGTCTCGGACTATGCGTCCGGCGACCGCGTTTTGGCCATTGCCCCCGGCAGCTTCGGCTCCTACGCGCGCTCTCGTGTGGAGGCGATCGTGGCGATGCCTGCGGGTATGACCTTCGAGGATGCGGTCACCATCCCCATCGCCTTCCTGACCGCCTATTACTCGCTGCACTGGCTAGCGCAGATCCAAGCGGGAGACAAGGTCCTGATCCAGGCGGCAGCAGGCGGTGTCGGGCTTGCCGCGCTGCAGATCGCCAAGCTGGCCGGCGCCGAGGTCTTCGCAACGGCGGGGACACCGGAAAAGCGGGAGTTGTTGCGCAATCTAGGCGCCGATCACGTCATGAACTCGCGTACCCTAGAGTTTGCCGACGAAATCAAGGCTCTGACCGGCGGCCGCGGTGTCGATATCGTGTTGAACAGCATTGCCGGGGAGGCGATTCGCAAGGGTATCGACTGCCTCGCGCCATATGGGCGCTTTCTCGAATTGGGCAAGAGGGACATCTACCAGGATGGCAAGCTCGGTTTGTGGGGCTTCCGGTCCAATATTTCGTTTCATGCCATCGATCTCAGTCGAGTCATTGCGCATCGCCCCGAAGTCGTCCGCAAGCTGTTGAAGCGCATTGTGGAGCACGTGGAGCTTGGTGAATTTTCCGCGCTACCCCTGCGCACCTTCCCCCTCAACCGTATCGTCGAGGCTTTCCGCTACATGGCGCAAGCACGGCACACGGGCAAGATTGTCATCTCCATGGAAGGCGGCGGCCCGGTGCGTGTCGAGAAGCGGTTGCCCACCAAGATCACGATTGACGGCAATGCCCGCTATCTGATCACCGGTGGACTTGGCGGTTTTGGGTTAAAGGTCGCCGAATGGCTGGTCGAAAAGGGAGCGCGGCACCTGGTTTTGGTCGGGCGTAGCGGTGCCGCATCGACCGAGGCCCAGCAAGCGGTCGCTGGCCTGGAGCAAGGGGGGGCGGTCGTCGATGTGCAGCGGGTCGACGTATCCGATGCGGCGCAGACAGATACCATGGTGGCCGAACTAACCAGGGAGGGACCGCCTCTGAAGGGCATCTTCCATGCGGCAATGGTCATTGACGATGGTGTCCTGCTCCAGCTCGATCAAGTGCGCTTCCGTCGCGTGATGGCACCCAAGGTCGACGGGTGCTGGAATCTGCACTGCGCATCATTGGGGCAGCCGCTGGATTATTTTGTGCTATTCAGCTCCGTAAGCGCCATGATCGGAAACCCGGGGCAAGCGAACTATGCTGCCGCCAACGCCTTTCTGGACGGATTCGCCCATTACCGCCGTGCCCGAGGGTTGCCGGCGCTCAGCGTCAACTGGGGGCGGATCGCGGGGGCGGGCTATGCCGAGCGGAACCGTGAGGTCGCCGCTAACCTGGACAAGCGGGGTTTCCTGGGAGTTAGCACGGCCCGAGCGACGCGTATGCTCGATACCCTGCTGGCGCAGGATGTCACCAATGTCGGAGTTGTGCCCATCGACTGGAGTAGGCAAGTCAACCTGCCGCCCAAGTTCACTCATGTCATGACGCAGGCGGGTGCACGCGGGGGGGATGAGCCGCAGCAGGGACAGGTCCGAGCCCGTATTCTCCAAGCACCGCCGGCGGAGCAGCCGGAGTTGGTGAAGCAATATGTGGCGCAATTGATCTCACGGATACTTGGCATTCCGGAAGACAGGCTAGACGACGAACGTCCGCTGACCGAACTTGGTCTCGACTCCTTGATGGGGGTGGAATTGATCAATAAACTCGAGAACGAGGTCGATGTCCGGATTCCGAACTCCGAACTGATGAAAAACCCCGCCGCGCTGCAGCTCACCGAGATCGTGATGCGAGAGCTTGGCATCGACGCTAAGGCGTATGTCGGAGAGGGCAAAATCAAGCCGATTGCATCGGCCAAATCACCGGGCCTCTGCTTGGAGGAGCTGCGTGGCGCTCAAGGGCCCGAGAAGCCGCTCTATTGCTTCCACGCGTCCGATGGCGATATAACCGTCTATAAACCCCTCGCCTCGGCGCTTGATCCCGCGCTTCCTGTTTACGGCGTTCGCTCACCCTTCTTGTCCCCGGACTTCGATGGAGAGGTTGCCGATGCCGCCGCGCTTTCCCGGTTGTATGCGGCCGAGATTCGGGCCTATCAGCCAACAGGGCCTTACCGGGTGTTGGGCTTCTCGTACGGCAGTCTGTTCGCGGTCATGGTTGCCGGGCTGCTCGAGGAGCAGGGGGAGACGGTGGAGTTTGTCGGTGTTGTCGACGGAGATCCCGCATGGACTGACAGCAGTGGCAATCGCGATGAGATCGTTACGGACCTGATCCTGTCTCTACGCGACCACCTGGCCGGCGTAACCGGAAATCGCGCGGAGGCAGCGGAGGACGGCGATGAAAGCATTCGGTCGCTGATCCGAGACGTCATGAAGTCAACCCCGGAGGAGCGACTGCCCCTGCTCTATGAGTGGCTCAGCCGGGATCGGACGTTCTCTAAGCTCTTGAGCGACGAATTGCTGAACGCCTTGATCGCGGCATTCGATCGTCACATCTCACTGATTCCAGCTATAAAGTTACCTGTCGTCGATGCCAAGATTCACTGCTGGTGGTCTTCTTCCGAGGATCTGACAAAGCGGTCGCAAGCACGAGACTGGAATCGATTCAGCAAATCCGGACTGTGCGAAGAGACGCTGGATGGAGGGCACTGGGCCATCATGTCTGCTCCTTTGATCGACCGCATTGCCGACGGCATCGAGACCGCTGTCGGTCTAAACGACGATCAAGTGGCCATGACAATGTCAGGAGGTGCAGATTGACCGGTTGCGGCGGGTATTGTCGGTCATGAGCGAGAGTCGGGAGACGGGTTGGCTGGGTGCTCTCGGGCACCCGTTGGCTCTGAGTCCGTTCCGGCATTGGCTGGGTTTGTTGCGCAGCGGCGGCGGGGTCGATCCGAAGTACTACGGGCGTGCGGCTTTCATCACCGCCGTAAGCGCGATCGCGACCACCGGGCGCATTCGTGAGCGCTATCTCGTCTCGCGTCGCCTGCGCGACCTGCATTTTCGGGAAGATCCGCTGTTCATCGTCGGGCATTGGCGATGCGGCACCACCTTTCTGCACAACCTGTTTTGTCAGGATCGGCAGTTTTCCTATGTCACGACACTGCAGAGCCAGGCGCCGAAGGCATTCTTCGCGAACTATTGGTTGTTGCGTCGCATCATGCCGGCCTTCATGCCAAACATTCGACCCATGGACAATATGCCGGTCGATGTGGACAGCCCACAAGAAGAGGAGTTCTGCCTGAGCAATGCGTGCCCCCATTCCTTTTACCTGTGGCTGTATTTCCCGCGCGCGATGGAAGACCGTTTCGAGAAATACGTGCTGTTCGAGGGGGTGAGCGACGAGGAGCGCGCGGAATGGTCCCGCGAGTATATCGAGATGCTCAAGAAGGCCAGCGCGCATATGGAAGGCAAGCCGCTCGTCCTCAAGAACCCTTGCAACACGGCGCGGATCGACCAGCTGCGGCGGCTGTTTCCGCATGCCAAGTTCATCCATATCTACCGAAACCCGTACATTGTGTACCGATCGACGGTGCGGTTGTGGCAAAAGCTGCAACCCTTGCTCGCGCTTCAGCACTTGGATCCGGAGACGCTGGATTCGTTGGTGCTGACGCGTTACCGTCTCATGATGGAGCGCTATTTCCAGCAGCGTGAGCTGATTCCCGACGAGAGTATCGCGGAGGTGCGATACGAAGACTTGGTGTCGCAACCATTGAGTGAGTTACACCGGCTTTATGAGCACTTGCACCTCGACGGATGGGAAAACGCGAAACCGGACATCGAGCGATATGTGAATTCATTGGCGGGTTATCGGGCTAGCCAGTATCGATTCACACAAGACGAGATCGAAAAAGTGGAACGGTATTGCGGTCTTGCCATCGAGCGTTTTGAGTACGAGCGGCCACAAACGGTTTGACCGTCGATGCCGGCGGTTCGCTATGTGAACCATGTAGCCGCAACCGTGCGCAGTGAATGCCCGGTAAGTGTCAAGGTAGTTGTCGCTTCGGACCTGCCGCTCCTGGGTCGAGGAAGATGGCGAGCAGGTGGTCCCGAGCAGGTGGTCGTCTCCGGCCGGGACGGGGGAGGCAGGAGGCGGTCGACAGCGCTCTGTGGATCGGTCCGTCGTCTCGGTGTCGGGCGTTCTCGGGCGGTAGGCAATGAGGCCGGGATCATCGTCGCCGGGGTCGTCCGGGCGGGGCCGGCGTCGTGCGTCCTGGCGAAGGCTCCTCGGTCTGGTCCTGTCGTGTCCTGGGCTTGCCGGGATTGAGCAAGACACTGGCGGGAGGTTCCCAGTTACGGGTTGGTCCGGACCAGCGTTCGGGGTTTTCGGCCTTGGCAGCCTGGTAGAGGGCGTCGCGTTGGGCGAGCAGGTCGCGGTCTTCGCCGCGGTGGCGTTGGTCTGGGGTGACGAATTTCAGGGCGCTGTGGCGGTGGGTTTCGTGGTACCAGGCGACAAAGGTTGCGACCCAGGATCGCGCCGGTGGGAGATCGGCGAAGGGCTTCTCGGGAAAGGCTGGAGAGCCCTTGAGGGTGGCGAAGCCAGCCTCGGAGGAGGGGTTGTCGTTGCTCACCGAAGGCCGGCTGAAGGAGGGGACGACACCTAGGTGCTGGAGGGTGGCGAGCAGGGTGGCGCCCTGCATGGGGGCGCCGTTGTCGGCGTGCAGGACCCGGTTGGCGACGCCGACGGCCTCGCGCAGGTGGGCGCGCTTGAAGACCGCAGCGGCGTGCTCGGCGGACTCCTCGGGGTAGACCTCCCAGCCGACGATCTTGCGGCTGTAGAGGTCCAGGATCAGGTAGAGGTAGCAGAAGGCCCCGCGCACGGTGGTGGCCAGGTAGGTGATGTCCCAGCTCCATACCTGATTGGGACCGGTGGCCTCCCAGGACCGCGGGCGGGGCCTGGGCGGGGCCTTGTGAGCGCGGGGGGTGAGTGGGTCGGCGGCGCGCAGGAGGTGATAGAGGGTCGATTCCGAGGCGAGGTAATGGCCCTCGTCGGCCAGGATGGCCACGATTTGGTGGGGGCTTGAGCTGGCGAAGCGCGGCGCGTTGACCAGGGCCAGGGCCGCGTCGCGCTCGGCCTGGGAGAGGCGATGGGGCGGGTTGTAGACGCGGTCCTCGGGGCGATGCTCGCGCCGGCGCGCATCGGCCTTGAGGGTCTCCCCGCCGTGCCAGCGCTGGAAGGTGCGCAGGGTCAGCCCCACGG
>JBATOB010000359.1:0-7279 GCA_049290655.1 Chromatiaceae bacterium
GTGAATCTGGTTGGTCGTTAAAAGGTATCCCTCAACTGATCAAGGACTGGTGTGTCTCCGTGGGAAACCTGCGTGCCTGGCCGCTGGAGGCTAACCGTGCGGATAGCGATATCAGTCCGACATTGAAGCTCACCCAGGTAAGCCCAGAAGAGCAGCGCTACTCCATGAACGATCAACTCGAGGAAAGATCGGCGTCCTTCGTGCAGGAAACGATCGACTGGCCATCCTGGAAGAATAGCGTGCCGATGACCGTGGACGGCAGCAACGTAGCAGCTCGTCGGTATTTAGCCTCGGTAGATTATCACGATAATCGCAAGGCCCTGATTGATGCCATTGTGCGGCGCTTTGTCGCCCTGTACCGAGAATGGTATGATCAATTAAGGATCAGCGACTTGCAGTAACCTATGGCAGTTAATGTCAGTCATCCTAATTGGATGAAGGAATGAAAATCCCCTAGGCTGATATTTATAATCTAAAAAGTAGCCGCAGACCAGGAACATGTCCATCGCTGATACGCTTGTCAAACAAATCCTCGCCACAACCATCCCTCCCAGTCAAGTTGTTGCCTTTTACGAAGACGAGGTCCCTGAGGAGAGCCTTCTTCCCACGGGTCTATTCGATGACGCCACCAAGATTGAGGTCTTCCGTGACCGTGAGCCCGACAGTAGTGAAGATTTCCCCCAATTTCCGGAAACCATCACCCTCCTTGGCTCCTACCGCTGGATGTCCAGTCCCGGACTTATCACCCTTCATCGCAACAATATTGAGGCGTATTGGAAGAGCCTCATGCGCCATGGACAACGGTGGTATCCCTTTATCACCCTAAAGGATGGCGAGCGCATCCTGCAACTCCTTGTTAACTCTGTTTACCAGCATGAGCGATTTCACTACGTCTGCGACTTTTGCCGTCGCCTGTTCGCCGGGTCGTTCGACCGTTGGCACGAGGAGGCGCTCGCGGTCGCCTGGGAATGGCAGTGGCTAAAGTCGCAGGATCGGTGGAACTCCTTTTACGGGCTGATGCACCCGACCTTGCGGCGCATCGTCGTCCAAGCCTTGTTCGACCACCGCTCGCCTGGTTACCGCGACTGGCGGCAATACGCTAATCAGAAGACCTTTTACGACGCCGTGACCGCCTATCTCTACCCCGCCAGTATCCAGACATTCAATGGCACCTCCTTCAACTTTGGTGCCTGGGCGGTTGCTCACGTGCCGGACGATAATAACCGAGCGTGGGAGGAACAAATTGGGCGATGAGCTACAGCATCGGATACGGGAGCGCGAGCACGGTGCTCTTATATCGGATTTTACCTATTAAACAACCAGAATATTTAGGACGATCAATGAGCAGCCAATTTGACAATGTACCGGTCGAACCCGATACCCGCATCCTGATGCAGGTCGAGGCAAATCTCGATGACTATGAAGTGCTATACCAGAAATGGTCTTGGGGTGGCATCACGGCCGAGTCATTCATCTTCCCAACGGCGGCGGTGACATCATTGACGGATGAAGCGCTAAAGTCCCTGGCGGCCAGTTCGCCCATGGTGAAGCCGGATTCCGCCATGACCCTGTCCCGGCAGGATCAATTTTCTTTCGTCAACTTCAACTTCGTTTCTGAGTAAGGTCAGTTTTTCCAGGGCCGCCCTATCAGGCCATGGCGGCCCAATCTTCTTTTTTCACAAGCCCCTCGTAGGTGATCCTGGGAAAATCCACTTCGATCGGTATTGATGGCTATTTTTCCGGTTGAACCTCCTGATTCCGAGAGAATTGCAGCATGAGTTCCGCAATGCGATAGGAGTCCCCGACAAACCGTTTGATTTTGCCGTGATGGACCATGGCACTCCAGTTTTTGTTGCCAGGTTGATTTTGATAAAAACCCAACAGGAGCCCTTCCGCCACCTGTACCGCGATTTCATTTAGCTCGTCATTTTCCGTCTTATTTTCATCGAGATGATGGGCGAAGAAACAGGCATGCCGGATAAACTGGTTATAGCTGAACTGGGGTCCCATCAAAGTAGTCCGCTGAAAAAATACCGACAGGAGCGTTTTTAAGATTCTTGATGCCGCATAGTCAACAAATTTCATCGTCATTCCTCTCATCAGTTTTCTGGCCCTCGCCAGGGTTTGGTCAAATTTTGCGGCACCCCAGCTTTGCCGATCATGGGGCTAAGCTTCCGGGGAGCTTTTGCACGCCGGGGATTGAGGACCAGTATCTTCCGCAATTGCGACACATCATGACGCGTCGGATGCGCGCTCCCACACGGAGCCCCTGTTGTCGATCAGTGGACGGATCGGGAGTTTGCTGACATGGCGATGCTTCAAAAATCGGCCCAGATCAAGTTGAGGAACCCCGATGAGGATCGGATCGCATGAAAAATCCTGGCCTCTCGAAAATCCGCCTCCTCGCCTATCGCCAGTGTCCGCGCCGGCTGTGGCTGGACGTCAACCACCCCGAATGGCCGTCGGAGATCGGCGCGGCCCGGATGGCGACGGGGATTCAGGTCGGTGAGGTGGCGCGGGGGCTTTATCCCGACGGTATCTTGATCGCGGGTGGGGATCTTGGCCAAGCCTTGCGGGACACGCAGCGGCGGCTGGCGGAGGAGCGCCGGCCCCTGTTCGAGGCGACCTTCCAGGCCGAAGGTGTCCTGATTCGGGTCGATCTGCTGCTACCGGACGGGGATGCCTGGCGCCTGGTCGAGGTCAAATCATCGGCTGGGGTGAAGGAATACCATCTTATCGACGCGGCGGTGCAGGCCTGGGTCGCAACCCAGACGGGCCTGGCCCTGTCGCGCGTCGAGGTGGCCCATATCGACACCACCTTTGTCTATCCTGGCGACGGCGAGTACCGGGGTCTCTTTTGCCATGCCGATGTCTCCGCCGAGGTCCAGGCCCGGGAGCCGGAGGTGCGGGCCTTGGTCATCGCCGCCAAGGCCCTGTTGGCGGGCGATGATCCCCTCACGCCACCCGGCGACCAGTGTCGGCGGCCCTATGCCTGTCCCTTTCTGCCGCATTGCCAGCCGGAAATCGCGGATGCCGACCACTTCCCGCTGGGGACCCTGCCGCGCGGCGGCCAGGTGGTGGCGGACCTGCGGGCCAAGGGCTACACCGATCTACGCGATGTCCCCGCGGCCGAGTTGTCAAACTGGCGCCATCAGCGTGTCTGGCGGGTGACCCGGGACAACCAGCCCTTTCTCGATCCCCAGGTGCGGGAGGTGATGGCGGGTGCGGCTGGCCGCGCTACTACCTGGATTTCGAGTCCATCCAGTTCGCCGTGCCCCTCTGGGTCGGGACGCGTCCCTTCATGCAGATCCCCTTCCAGTGGTCCTGCCACATCGAGGACGCCCAGAGCGAGATGCGCCATGAGGCATTCCTGGCCGCTGGTGCCGCGGACCCGCGCCGCGCCTTCGCGGAGAGCCTGGTGGCCTGCCTGGGCACCGCCGGCCCCATCCTGGTTTACTGCGCGGCCTTTGAAGGCGGCCGCCTGGCCGAATTGGCCGTGGCCTTTGCCGACCTGGCGCCGGCGCTGCTGGCCATCAGGGCACGACTCCTCGATCTCCTGCCCCTCGCGCGGGCCCACTATTACCATCGGGACATGCGCGGTTCCTGGTCCCTCAAGTCGGTACTGCCCACCCTCGCGCCCGAGCTGAGTTACGAAAACCTGGCCGTGGCGGATGGCGGCATGGCGATGGAGGCCTTTCAGGAAATGATTGGCGCGCAGACAGCCGAGGTCCGGCGGGCACAACTCCGCCAGGCGCTGTGGCAATACTGCGAGCGCGATACCTGGGCCATGGTGAAAATCGCCCATTATTTCCAAACGCAAAGTCCGGCCTCGCCCCACCCAGCGGAACCTGATCATGAATGAAGCCCCCTCGGGAGTCCCGGCCGGCGAGTTGGCCTTCGCCCAGCACCGGGGCCTCGTGTCCCGGCAGCAGCAGGACGCCCTGTTGGTCGGTGGCGACCTTCATCAGTCCCCCAACCTGCTGGCGCGCCTGCTCGTTGTCGAGGGCACCAGCGGCTTGTGCGCCCTGGCGGACGGGGTAGCCTCCAGCCCCTGCCCGCAGCGAGCGAGCCGGGCGGTGCTGGAGGCCTTGAACACGGTCGACAGCCGGCAGGAGACCTGGCTGCAAGACGGCTGGATCGGCCCCAGGCTGATCCGTCGCCACGTCCATGCCCAACTATGCCGGCAACTCGCCCGCGATCGCCGCACCCGCGGGGCCGCCAGCACCCTGGCGTTGCTGCAATGGCGCGGCAACCGCTGCAGCCTGGTCAACGTCGGCGATTCACGGATCTATCGGATCGACCGGGGCGGACGCTGGGAGCGCCTGTCACGGGATCACACCTATTTCGAGTCGATGGTCGAGCGCGGGGAGATCACGCGGGACCAGTCGGTGGGCCAGCTCTACCACGATCTTGAGCACATGCTCATGGCCGATGAGGAAGAGGACGGCTTCGCCATCCATTGGCGCCAGGTGGATGGCGCGGCGGGGGATACCTTTATGCTCTGCACCGACGGTCTCCACGACACCCTGGGCGAGGCCCAATTGGCGGCTCTCTATCGACCCGACCGGCCGCTTCGGGAACAGGCCGCCGGCTACCTGGATGCAGTCCTGCGCGCCGGTGCCCCGGACAATGTGTCCCTGATCCTGGTGCGCCTGGCGGTTTCAGATACCTTATCAAACGCCGTTTAACCCGTGACTCCGTGCCCAGGGTGAACCTTTTAGACCGAAGGGCTTACCTCAGCCCTCGGCATAAAGCGCCGCCGTCTTGGCCGACTGTGCCGCCACCACCCGTCGCAGCTCGGCGGGGGCCATGACCTCCAGGTTGTCGCCGGCGCCGAGGAGCCAACGCAGCAACTGGCCGGTGGAGGGGATGCGGGCCTTGATCCGCAGCAGGAAGCCGGAGTCCTCGGGCTCGTCCTCGTGGCGCTGGTCATCGCTCAGCGGACAGGCCTCCAGCAGGGTCGCCAGATAGCCGCGCACCCGCAGTTCCAGGTCGATCAGCTTACCCTGGCCGAAATCGATCCTGCCCTGGGCGATGGCCTGGTCCAGATCAAAGCCCGCCGCCGCCCGGGCCAGCGTCCCGGGCTGGACCTGGGCGCGGATCATGCGGTGCAGGGCGTAGAAACGCACCGGCGCCACCTCGTCGTTCTTGAGGGCCAGCAGGTAGGGAATGGGGCCCCGTTGGACCAGGGCCTGGGGATGGATGACGGCCTCGCCGCGCTCGCCCTCGGCGTCCTGATAGTGGATTTGCAGGGCCAGGCCCTGGGCCAGGGCCTGGATTACCGCCTGGAGCAGGTCGGGATAAAGCTCGACCGGGCGCAGCCTCAGGGTATCGGGGACACACCGCAGCCGTCGCGCGTCGAGGAGCGGGCCCTCGACCTCATGCAGCAGGCGCTCCCACAAGCGGTCGAGCCGCCGCGCTGGCACCGCCTCGGCGATCAGATCCTTGACCTGTTGCAAGGTGTATTGCCAGATCAGGGGATCCTCCGTCACGTCATCGCCCAGACGCCGATAGCGCAGGGGCTTGCCGCCCGGATTCACCGCCGCGATACGCCCCTCCTTGAGCAGATCCATGAGGTCGCGTTGCAGGGCCCGGCGGCGCGCCGGGATATCGCTGGTGCCATAGTCATCGCCGAGGATTTGCAGCAGCCGCCCCCCGTCCGGGCAGTCGGCGGGGGTTGCGGTGGCGGGTGGCAGCAGGGTCTCCAGACGGCGGAGGCGTTGGATACGGCTCTGATAGGTGGCGCTCATGGGCCAAGTATACGCCGGCGGGATCGGTCATGGTGTGACGCATCGATCGGTTTCAAGAGGCCATCCTACCGCTTTTCCCCCGTCTCGGGGCTTGACGCCAGCCCCCGCTTCCCTGCACATTCCCCCCCACCGCCCCACCGAGGTTGGAAAGACCGTGAACCTGGACCCCTTTCTCAAATTCATGGCCGCCAAGCATGGCTCCGACCTCTTCTTCAGCGAGGGCGCGCGGCCGCATTTGAAGGTGGACGGGACCCTCTTGCCCTTTGGCGACCGGGCCTTGACCAGCGAGGAGATTATGGCCTTGGCCCACTCCGTGATGGACGAGGGTCAACAGCGGGAACTGGCCCAGACCTGGGAGTGCAACCTGGCGGTAGATCTGAAGGGCGCGGGGCGCTTCCGGGTCAATGTCTTTCGCCAACGGGGCGGGCCGGCGATGGTGATCCGCTATATCAAGGACCGCATCCCGACCTTCGAGGAACTCTCCCTGCCGCCCGTGCTGGCGGAACTCATCAGTGCCAAGCGGGGCCTGCTGCTGGTGGTCGGCGCTAGCGGATCAGGCAAGTCCAGCACCCTGGCGGCCATGATTGACTATCGCAACCGCCATAGCCGTGGCCATATCCTCACCATCGAGGATCCCATCGAATTCACCCACGAACACCAGAAGTCCATCGTCAACCAGCGCGAGGTGGGCACCGATACCCTGTCCTACGAGGCGGCGCTCAAAAACGCCATGCGCGAGGCACCGGACGTGATCCTCATCGGGGAGATTCGCGACGCGGCGACCATGAGGCATGCCCTGGCCTACGCCGAGACCGGCGACCTGTGTGTCTCCACTCTGCACGCCAACAACGCCAACCAGGCCATCGACCGTATCCTGAGCTTCTTCCCCGAGAACCACCGCCAGGAGATCCGCATGAACCTGGCCCTGAATCTCCTGGCCGTGGTGTCCCAGCGCCTCATCCCGGCCCGGGACGGTGGCCGAGCCCCGGCGGTGGAGGTGATGCGCCATACGCGCTATATCTCCGATCTCATCCTCAAGGGCGAGATCGAAGGCCTCAAGGAGGCCATGCGCCAGAGCGATGCCGCCGGCATGCAGACCTTCGACATGTCCCTCTACCAGCTTTACACCCGCGAGCGCATCACCTTGGAGGAGGCCTTGGCCAACGCCGATTCCCGCAATGACCTGGCCTTACGTATCCGCCTCGAAGGCGCCGGTGGCCAGGGAGCCGCCCCGCCCGTGAATTACCAACCCCATCCTGCCCTGGAGCCCCTTTGATGTCGCCCTTTATCGACCTGAACCAAAGCCAGCCCAATGACAAGCTCTTCGACCTGCCACCGCTCTCCCTGAGCCCGGAGGGGCTAGCGCTAGACTTCAAGCGCTATTACGCCAGCACCTTTGGCCGGGACCGGGATTGCCGCTCCACCTATTATCCCTATCGCGCCCTGTCGGTGGTCATGCGCGACCGTCTCATGGAACGCTGGAAGGGCACCCGCCAGGCCCAGGACGAGGCCGACTGCAAGCGCGCCCA
>JBATOB010000360.1:0-14036 GCA_049290655.1 Chromatiaceae bacterium
GAAGTAGGCAATCAAGGCGTCGGCTGCGTCGGCATTATTTGGCGAAACCCGACCCACAAACGAATTCATGGATTCAAATCCATGAGCCGATCCCTCCCTCCATTAGCGAGGGGAAAGCGGATCCGGGGAGCCAGCCCCTCGCGGCTGGCGGTCGAACCCATCCATAGAGGTTGAAATGGCAAAGAAAATAACAGCTTATATCAAGCTGCAAGTCAAGGCTGGTGAGGCCAATCCGAGCCCACCCGTCGGCCCAGCCCTCGGCCAGCGCGGCGTGAATATCATGGAATTCTGCAAGGCCTTCAATGCCAAAACGCAGAATCTGGAAAAGGGTATGCCCACCCCGGTGGTCATTACGGTCTACGCCGATCGCAGCTTTACCTTCATTACCAAGACCCCGCCCGCCACCGTCCTGCTCAAGAAGGCCGCTGGCGTGACCAAGGGCAGTAAGATCCCTCATACCAATAAGATTGGCACCGTTACCCGGGCCCAACTCGAGGAGATCGCCAGCGTAAAAATGCCGGACTTGACGGCCGCCGATATGGATGCCGCTGTGCGCACCATCGCTGGCAGTGCCCGCGCGATGGGTCTGAATGTGGAGGGTGTCTGAAATGACTAAGCTTTCAAAGCGCATGCAGGCGGTCCGGGCCGGGATCGAAAAAAGCCGGGTCTATGGGGCGGAAGAGGCCTTCGTGGTTCTCCAGGGGCTGTCGAAGGTCAAGTTTATGGAGAACGTGGATGTCTCCGTGAATCTGGGCGTCGACCCGCGTAAGTCCGATCAGGTGGTTCGCGGCGCTACCGTGTTGCCCAATGGTATTGGTAAGCAGGTGCGCGTGGCCGTCTTCTGCCAGGGAGCGGCGGCGGATGCGGCCACGGCGGCCGGCGCCGAACGTGTCGGAATGGAAGATCTGGCGGAAGACATGAAGGCGGGTAACATCAATTACGATGTCATCATCGCCTCTCCGGATGCCATGCGCGTGGTAGGCCAACTGGGGCGTTTGCTGGGTCCTCGCGGCCTCATGCCCAATCCCAAGGTCGGTACCGTGGCCGCCGATGTGGCCGAAGCGGTACGCAATGCCAAGGCCGGTCAGGTGCGCTATCGCACCGACAAGGCGGGCATCATCCATTGCCCCCTGGGCAAGGTCTCTTTCGAGGCCGTCGCCTTGCGCGAAAACCTTGAGGCCTTGCTGCGCAACCTGATGAAGGTCAAGCCTAGTACCTCCAAAGGTGTTTACATGCGTAAGGTCACGGTCTCGACGACCATGGGCCCCGGGCTGACGGTGGACCACCAGGCCCTCGTCTAGTCGGTCGGTTGGGGTGGGGTTTACACCTCGTCCTGACTTGGCGGCCGTTGAGATTGATGGCCGCGTTAATTTTCGGGCACTGGCCATTTGGTCGGGGTCCGATGCGATCTTTGGGGCCTCGGCGGTTAGCCGGGGACCGTCAAAGACCGCGGGCGTCCGGGCTGCCTCAAGGATTCCAGGCTGCGCCGGACTTAATTGACGCAGGCCCGCGCAGACGGTGCTCCCGAATCGGACTGGTGACCGCGCTAGCGGTGACAAGACCCTGATAACGGTGCACGGAACCGCCGCCATACTGGGTTAGGGATAGCCCGGGCGGCAATCGGCACAGGGGATAGAGTCCCCAGACAACCGAAATCAGGAGGTGACGAACTGTGGCACTGAATTTTGCCCAGAAAGAAACCATCGTCGCCGAGGTCGCGGAAGTCGCGAAGAGCGCTTGTTCGGCCGTTGGCGCCGAATACCGGGGCTTGACCGTCGCCCAGATGACCAACCTGCGCGTTGAGGCGCGCAAGGCTGGGGTGTATCTGCGCGTCGTCAAGAACACCCTGGCCAAGCGCGCCGTCGAAGGTACGGATTTCGCCTGCATCCAGGGGGCCCTCAAGGGGCCCATGGTCCTGGCCTTTTCGCAGACGGATCCGGGTTCGGCGGCACGCGTGGTCGAGGCGTTTGCCAAGGGCAATAACGCGCTCAAGGTCACGCTTGTGTCCATTGGCGGCAAGCTGCTCGCCCCCTCGGAACTCGGCACGCTCGCGAAGATGCCGACCTACGAGCAGGCGATATCCCAGCTCATGTCCGTCATGAAGGCCCCGGCGCAGAAACTCGTGGCGACCATCAACGAGGTCCCGGGCAAGCTTGTCCGTACCCTCGCGGCGGTCCGCGATGCCAAAGAGGCGGCCTGACCCCTCGGGTCCGGTCCTCGGTAGGGCATCAACCAGCTATTCGATTTAGGAGAAACCCATGTCTATATCCAAAGAAGACATTTTGGAAGCCATCGCCAACATGACCGTCATGGATGTCGTTGAGCTCATCAGCGCAATGGAAGAAAAGTTTGGCGTTACCGCCGCCGCGGCTGTCGCCGTGGCCGCTGCCCCCGCCGCCGCCGCGGCCGAGGCCGTTGAGGAGAAGACCGAGTTCGATGTCGTTCTGACCGGCTTCGGCGAAAATAAGGTTAGCGTTATCAAGGTTGTCCGCGCCCTGACGGGCCTGGGTCTCAAGGAGGCCAAGGACGCCGTCGAAGGGGTGCCGACTACCGTGAAAGAAGGTGTTTCCAAGGATGAGGCGGCTACGGCCAAGAAGCAACTGGAAGAGGCTGGCGCCACCGTCGAGGTTAAATAATCTCGATCTTGCGTCGTTATTCTTCCACTAGGAATAAGGGGCTGGCGGTCCTTGGACCGCCGGCCTTTCCCTGTTTCCGTCGCGGGGCCTTGAGACGCGCACGCATCGGGTGGCAAGGACGATTAGACAGTCCGCACGTTCCGTCCCGATCCGCCGCCCGTTCCAGGGCGGCCCAATTATCAGTACGTCGAGGGTAAGGCAGCATGGGTTATTCGTTCACCGAGAAAAAGCGTATCCGCAAGGACTTCGGCAAGCGCACCAGCATTCTGGAGGTCCCCTTCCTGCTCGCGACCCAGATTGACTCTTATCGGGATTATCTTCAGGAGGGCATGAAACCCTCCGAGCGGCTCGACATGGGGCTGCACGCGGCCTTCAAATCCGTCTTTCCCATCGAGAGCTACTCTGGGAACGCGGTGCTGGAGTACGTCAGCTACCGTCTCGGGGAGCCGCCCTTTGATGTGCGCGAGTGCCATCAACGGGGTGCCACCTATGCGGCCCCCCTGCGGGTGCTGCTGCGCCTGGTGATCTACGATCGGGACGCCCCCGCCGGGTCCCGCGTCATCAAGGACATCAAGGAACAGGAAGTCTACATGGGCGAAATGCCGCTCATGACCGATACCGGCACCTTTATCATCAACGGCACCGAGCGGGTTATCGTCTCCCAGCTACACCGCTCGCCGGGCGTCTTCTTCGATCATGATAAGGGCAAGACCCATTCCTCCGGCAAGCTGCTCTTCTCGGCGCGCGTCATTCCCTATCGCGGTTCCTGGCTCGATTTCGAGTTCGATCCCAGGGACAATGTTTTCGTGCGCATCGATCGTCGCCGTAAGCTGCCGGCCACCATCCTGTTGCGCGCACTGGGCTATGACACCCAGCGGATACTGAACTGTTTTTTTGAAACCGATTGCTTCCGCCTCAATGGCGATGAGTTTGAACTAGATCTGGTTCCGGATCGGCTGCGTGGCGAGACCCTTGGCTTCGACATCAGGGTCGGTGACCAGTTAGTAGTGGAAGCCGGTCGCCGCGTAACCGCGCGCCACACGCGAGAACTCCAGAAGCTGAGCGTCGAACGCCTGACGGTGCCCTCTGACTTCCTCTTCGGTCGCATCCTGGCTCATCACCTGATTGATACCGAAACCGGCGAACTGCTTGCCAACGCCAATGACCTCATCACCCCCGAGTTGCTGCAACTGGTGCGGGAGAAGGGTATTGGCGAGTTGCGAACTCTCTTTGTCAATGATTTGGATCAGGGTCCCTATATGTCCGAGACCCTGCGCATCGATCCCACCTCCACCGAGTTGGAGGCCCAGGTCGAAATCTATCGCATGATGCGACCCGGCGAGCCCCCGACCAAGGAAGCGGCCCAGAACCTCTTCCACAACCTCTTCTTCACCCACGACCGCTACGATCTTTCCGCCGTAGGTCGCATGAAGTTCAATCGGCGCCTGGCTCGCGAGGGCGAGGAGGGTCCTGGGATTCTCTACGATCGCGTCTATTTTGGGGCCCGCAATGACGACATCTCCCACAAGCTCCGCGCCGCGCAGGGGGATGGCTCTGACATCATTGATGTCCTCCGCATCCTGGTCGAGTTGCGCAACGGGCGCGGGACTGTGGACGACATCGACCACCTCGGCAACCGCCGCATCCGCTGTGTGGGCGAGATGGCGGAGAACCAATTCCGGGTTGGCCTGGTGCGCGTCGAGCGCGCGGTTAAGGAGCGCTTGTCCATGGCCGAGTCCGAGGGCCTGATGCCCCAGGAACTCATCAATGCCAAGCCGGTGTCGGCGGCCATCAAAGAGTTTTTCGGTTCCAGCCAATTGTCCCAGTTCATGGACCAGAACAACCCCCTGTCCGAGGTCACCCACAAGCGCCGTGTCTCCGCCCTGGGCCCGGGAGGCCTGGCCCGCGAACGCGCCGGCTTTGAGGTGCGTGATGTGCATCCGACCCATTACGGCCGTGTCTGTCCGATCGAGACCCCGGAAGGTCCGAACATTGGCCTCATCAACTCCCTGGCCGTCTTTGCCCGCACCAACCGCTATGGCTTTCTGGAGACGCCCTACCGCCAGGTGGAGAATGGCAAAGTCACCGCCGAGATCCACTACCTCTCCGCCATCGATGAAGGCAAATTCGTCATCGCCCAGGCCAATGCGACCCTGGACGCGGATGGCCTCCTGACCGATGCCCTGGTGTCCTGTCGGCACGCGAACGAGTTCACTATGAAGGCCCCGGACGAGGTCCAATACATGGACGTCTCGCCGCGCCAGATCGTGTCCGTGGCGGCCTCCTTGATCCCCTTCCTGGAGCATGACGATGCCAACCGCGCCCTCATGGGCTCTAACATGCAGCGTCAGGCTGTACCAACCCTACGTGCCGAAAAGCCGTTGGTCGGTACGGGCATGGAGCGCGTGGTGGCCATTGACTCCGGTGTCACCGTGGTGGCGCGGCGCGGGGGCGCGGTAGAATCCGTGGACGCCGCGCGCATCGTGGTGCGGGTCAACGATGACGAGGCGGAGCCGGGTGTGCCTGGCGTCGATATCTACAACCTGACCAAGTACACCCGTTCCAACCAGAATACCTGTATTAACCAGAGGCCCCTGGTAGGGGTGGGCGACCTCCTATCCCGGGGCGATGTCCTGGCGGACGGTCCTTCCACCGACATGGGCGAACTGGCCCTGGGCCAGAACCTGCGTGTCGCCTTCATGCCCTGGAACGGCTACAACTTCGAGGACTCTATTCTCATCTCCGAGCGGGTGGTGCAGGAGGACCGCTTCACCTCCATCCATATCGAGGAGCTGACCTGCCTGGCTCGCGACACCAAGCTGGGTCCGGAGGAGATCTCCGCCGACATCCCCAATGTCGGCGAGGCGGCCCTGGCCAAGCTGGACGAGTCCGGCATCATTTATGTCGGCGCCGAGGTGCGCGATGGCGACATCCTGGTGGGCAAGGTGACTCCCAAGGGCGAGACCCAACTCACCCCCGAGGAGAAGTTGCTGCGCGCCATCTTTGGCGAGAAGGCTTCGGACGTGAAGGACACCTCGCTGCGCCTGCCCTCTGGCATGGCCGGCACGGTCGTAGATGTCCAGGTATTCATCCGCGATGGTGTCGAAAAGGATAAGCGCGCCTACCAGATCGAGGAGGTGGAACTGGAGCAGGTCCGCAAGGACCTGGCCGACCAATTGCGCATCATGGAGAACGATACCTTCCAGCGCATCGAAAGGATGCTGGTGGGCAAGATCGTCGATGGGGGCCCCCGCGGCCTCAAGGCGGGCGCCAAGGTCACCAAGACCTATCTCCACGAGATCGCGGTTAACGAGTCCCGGGATAAGTGGCTGGAAATTCGCCTGCGCGCCGAGGACTCCGCTAGCCAACTCGAGACCATTGCCAAGCACATCAAGGAGCAACGCGAGGAATTCCGTGCCCGCTTCGAGGTCAAGAAGCGCAAGATCACCCAGGGCGATGACCTCGCCCCCGGTGTGCTGAAGATGGTCAAGGTCTATGTGGCGGTGAAGCGCCGCGTCCAGCCGGGCGACAAGATGGCCGGGCGTCACGGCAACAAGGGCGTTATCTCCATGATCGTGCCGGTGGAGGATATGCCTTTCTCCGCCGATGGCGAGCCGGTGGATATCGTCCTCAACCCCTTGGGCGTGCCCTCGCGCATGAACGTGGGCCAGGTCCTTGAGACCCATCTGGGCTGGGCCGCCAATGGCCTGGGTCGTCGCATCGACGAGATGCTGCGCGCCCACCGGGCGGTCGGCGATCTGCGCGATTTCCTGGGTCGGATCTACAACTCCAGCGGTAAGTCGGAGAACCTGGACAGTCTCACGGACGAGGAGATTTTTGAACTCGCCCGCAACCTGACCAAGGGCGTGCCCATGGCGACGCCGGTTTTCGATGGCTGCACCGAGGGGGAGATCCGCGAGATGCTGCGCCTTGCCGGCCGGGATAATTCCGGCACGGGCATCCCCATGGCTCAGACCCAGCTCTATGACGGCCGTACCGGCGATGCCTTCGACCGCCCCGTAACCGTCGGCTACATGTACATGCTCAAGCTCAATCACTTGGTGGATGACAAGATGCATGCGCGCTCCACGGGGCCCTACAGCCTGGTTACCCAGCAACCCCTGGGTGGTAAGGCCCAGTTTGGCGGCCAGCGCTTCGGTGAGATGGAGGTTTGGGCACTGGAGGCCTATGGCGCGGCCTACACCTTGCAGGAGATGCTCACCGTTAAGTCCGATGACGTGAACGGGCGAACCAAGATGTACAAGAATATCGTCGATGGCGACCATCGGATGGAGGCCGGCATGCCCGAGTCCTTCAACGTGCTGGTCAAGGAAATTCGCTCCCTTAGCATCAACGTCGAACTCGAACAGGACTGAGAACCCCTGGTGCGCGGTGGCGGTCCTGGATGAGGACCGCCAACCTCCCCCAAGCTTCCGGTCCTCGGCGCCTTCTCGGCTCCTGGGTACATGCCTTGGAGTCCTCCATTACGGAGACACTGAATTGAAAGATCTGCTCAAAATTCTCAAGGCCCAGGGTCAGGCCCTGGAGTTCGACGCCATCAAGATCGGATTGGCCTCGCCCGACACCATCCGTTCCTGGTCCTACGGCGAGGTTAAAAAGCCAGAGACCATCAACTACCGCACCTTCAAGCCAGAGCGCGATGGCCTCTTCTGCGCCAAGATTTTTGGCCCTGTCAGCGACTACGAATGCCTGTGCGGCAAGTACAAGCGCCTCAAGCATCGCGGCGTGGTTTGCGAGAAGTGCGGCGTCGAGGTGACCCTGGCCAAGGTACGCCGCGAACGCATGGGCCATATCGACCTGGCGAGCCCAGTGGCCCATATTTGGTTCCTCAAGTCACTGCCCTCGCGCATCGGCCTGCTGCTCGACATGACCCTGCGCGACATCGAGCGCATCCTCTATTTCGAGTCTTTTGTCGTCATCGATCCGGGCATGACCCAACTCGAGCGCCGCCAGCTCCTGACAGACGAGCAGTATCTGGAGGCCCTGGAGGAGAATGGCGACGAGTTCGATGCCCGCATGGGCGCCGAGGCCGTCTATGAGCTGTTGCGTACCCTCGACCTGACGGCGGAAATGCGCCAGATGCGGGAGGAGATCGAGGCCACCAACTCCGAGACCAAGATCAAGAAGCTATCCAAGCGCCTCAAACTGATGGAGTCCCTGCAGGAGTCCGGCAATCGGCCCGAATGGATGATCCTCACCGTCCTGCCGGTTCTGCCGCCGGAACTGAGGCCCCTGGTGCCCCTGGACGGCGGGCGCTTCGCGACCTCCGACCTCAACGACCTCTATCGCCGGGTCATCAATCGCAACAACCGCCTCAAGCGGTTGCTGGACCTGATCGCGCCGGACATCATCGTGCGCAATGAAAAGCGCATGCTGCAGGAGTCCGTGGATGCCCTGCTCGATAATGGTCGCCGCGGCCGCGCCATCACGGGCACCAATAAGCGCCCCCTCAAGTCCCTCGCGGACATGATCAAGGGTAAGCAAGGGCGCTTCCGCCAGAACCTGCTGGGTAAGCGTGTCGACTACTCCGGGCGTTCCGTCATCGTGGTTGGCCCCAAGCTGAAACTGCACCAGTGCGGCCTGCCCAAGCGCATGGCCTTGGAGCTGTTCAAGCCCTTTGTCTATGGCAAACTCCAGTTGCGTGGCCTGGCTACCACCATCAAGGCCGCCAAGAAGATGGTCGATCGCGGCGCCGCCGAGGTTTGGGACATCCTGGAGGATGTCATCCGCGAGCATCCGGTCATGCTCAACCGTGCCCCGACACTGCACCGTTTGGGTATCCAGGCCTTCGAGCCGGTGCTCATCGAGGGCAAGGCCATCCAGCTCCATCCCCTGGTCTGTACCGCCTTCAACGCCGATTTCGATGGCGACCAGATGGCGGTCCATGTGCCTCTGTCCCTGGAGGCGCAGATCGAGACCCGCGCCCTGATGATGGCCTCCAACAATATCCTGTCGCCCGCCAATGGGGAACCCATCATAGTACCGTCCCAGGACGTGGTCCTGGGCCTTTACTATATGACCCGCGAGCGCGCGGGAGTCCGGGGCGAGGGTAGCGTCTTCTCCAATATCGACGAGGCGCGGCGCGCCTACGAGACGGGCAAGGCCGATATTCATGCCCGCGTCCGGGTGCGCATCCCCGAGGTGCTGATCAACGAGGCGGGCGAGCGCGAGTCGCGTCTGTCCCTGAAGGATACGATCCTGGGCCGCGCCCTGGTCTATGAGATCGTGCCCGAGGGCCTGCCCTTTAGTCTGGTCGATCAGGCCCTGGGCAAGCGCCAGATCTCGCGCCTCATCAACACCTGCTACCGCACCCTGGGCCTCAAGCAAACCGTTGTCTTTGCCGACCAGGTCATGTACCTGGGCTTTCGCATGGCCACCCGGTCCGGTATCTCCATCGGCCTGGAGGATATGGCGGTCCCGGAGGAGAAGCCGCGAATTCTGGGTGAGGCGGAGCGTCAGGTTAAGGAGATCGAGCAGCAATACGCCTCGGGTCTGGTTACCAACGGCGAGCGCTATAACAAGGTTATCGACATCTGGTCCCATACCAACGACCTGGTAGCCAAGGCCATGATGGGCAAGCTGGGCAAGGAGATGGTGACCGATACCAAGGGCAAGGCGGTAATGCAGGATTCCTTCAACTCCATCTATATGATGGCCGACTCCGGTGCCCGCGGTTCCGCCGCGCAGATTCGCCAGTTGGCGGGCATGCGTGGCCTCATGGCCAAGCCCGACGGCTCCATCATCGAGACCCCCATCACGGCCAACTTCCGCGAGGGGCTGAATGTTATCCAGTACTTCATCTCCACCCATGGCGCACGCAAGGGCCTGGCCGACACGGCGCTCAAGACCGCTAACTCCGGTTATCTGACCCGGCGCCTGGTGGATGTGGCCCAGGATATGGTGGTCCTGGAGACTGATTGCGGCACCGAGCGCGGTCTACTGATGACGCCCATCATCGAGGGGGGCGACATCGTCGAGCCACTGCGCGAGCGTATCCTCGGTCGGGTGCTGGCGTCGCATGTCTATCGCCCTGGCAGCGACGAACTGATCTGCCCCGCGAGTACGCTCCTTGACGAACAGGGGGTGGTGGCCATGGAACACGCCGGTATCGACCAGGTCCGGGTCCGTTCGCCCATCACCTGCGAGGCCCGCTCCGGTGTCTGCGCCCATTGTTACGGACGTGATCTGGCCCGCGGTCATCTGGTGAACATGGGCGAAGCGGTGGGCGTCATCGCCGCCCAGTCCATCGGCGAGCCGGGCACCCAGTTGACCATGCGAACCTTCCATATCGGTGGCGCCGCCTCCCGCGCGGCGGCGGTCAGTAGCATCGAGATCAAGTCCACCGGCACGGCGCGCCTGCACAATTTGAAGGTGGTACGCCATCAGATGGGCCATCTGGTCGCCGTCTCCCGTTCCGGCGAGCTGTCCGTCGTCGATGCCCTGGGCATGGAAAAGGAACGCTATAAACTGCCCTATGGCGCCACCCTGCGGATTGGCGATGGAGACATGGTGGAGGGTGGTCAGGTGGTGGCGACCTGGGATCCCTTCACCCACCCGGTGGTGACCGAAGTGGCGGGGCGGTTGCGCTTCGATTCCTTCATCGAGGGCGTCACGGTGCAGCAGGAAACCGACGAGGTAACGGGCCTGAAGTCCCTGGTCGTGATCGATCCTAAGCAGCGGCCCGCGGCGGGTAAGGACTTGCGCCCCATGGTCAAGCTGCTCGACGAGAATGAGCAGGAACACAACATCGCGGGGACCGATATCCCCGCCCGCTATTTCCTACCCGCCGGGGCTATCGTGGGCGTTGCCGACGGTGCCGATGTCGGGGTGGGCGACGTTCTGGCGCGTATTCCGCAGGAGTCCAGCAAGACGCGCGACATCACCGGCGGTCTGCCGCGGGTGGCCGACCTCTTCGAGGCGCGTAGGCCCAAGGAACCCGCCCTTCTGGCGGAGGCCTCGGGAACCATCAGCTTTGGTAAGGACACCAAGGGCAAGCAGCGCTTGGTCATTACCACGGACGACGGCGAGCAGATCGAGGAGCTGATTCCCAAGTGGCGTCACGTCAACGTCTTCGAGGGCGAACGCGTGGAACGGGGCGAGATCGTCTCCGACGGCGAGCTCAACCCCCACGATATTCTGCGGCTGAAGGGCGTTACCCAACTCGCCGAGTATTTGGTGAAGGAAATCCAGGATGTGTATCGCCTCCAGGGCGTCAAGATCAACGACAAACACATCGAGGTTATCGTTCGGCAGATGCTACGTAAAGGAGAGATCCTGGATGCGGGTGATACCCGGCTCCTGCGCGGCGAACAGGCGGAGCTGAGCCAGGTATTGATCGAGAACGAGCGGGCCCTGGCCGATGGCCGTCACCCAGCCCGCTACGAGCCCCTCCTGTTGGGCATTACCAAGGCCTCCCTGGCGACAGAGTCCTTTATCTCCGCGGCATCCTTCCAGGAGACCACCCGCGTCCTCACCGAGGCGGCGGTACGGGGCTCCACCGATCGTCTCGGTGGCCTCAAGGAGAACGTCATCGTCGGTCGTCTCATCCCGGCAGGTACCGGCCTGGCCTCTCACAAGGAGCGTCGCCGTAAACGCCGCGAGGAAAGGGAGTTGGAGGCCGAGGCCGGTGGCGCCAAGATCGAGATGGCTAGCGCCGAGGTAGAGGAGGCCTTCAAGGAAGCCCTCAATATTGCCGAAGCCGAGTGACGGAATTCGAGACCTTAATCCCGGAAACTGCGTCAAAGTATTGACATGTTCTAGGGTGAAACCTATACTTTCGGGTCTTAGCCAAGCCGGCCATCTGGTCGGCTTGATTTATTACTGGGCAGGGTGAGGCGCCAAGGGTCAGCCCGGCGCTTCCCGGATTTGGTGCGCGAAGGCGCCGCTGGAGAGTGATTGCATGACAACCATCAATCAGTTGGTCCGCAAGCCGCGTAAGCGTCAGGTGGCCAAGAGCACGGTGCCAGCACTTGAGGAGTGCCCTCAGAAGCGTGGCGTCTGCACGCGCGTCTATACCACGACGCCGAAAAAACCAAACTCGGCCCTGCGCAAGGTGGCGCGCGTGCGCCTGACCAACGGTTTCGAGGTCACGTCGTATATTGGCGGTGAAGGCCATAATTTGCAGGAGCACTCGGTAGTCCTCATCCGTGGTGGTCGCGTCAAGGACTTGCCAGGTGTTCGCTACCACACGGTACGCGGTACCCTAGATACCTCGGGCGTGGACAAGCGCCGTCAGGGTCGCTCTAAGTATGGCGCCAAGCGTCCAAAGAGTTGATCCCTAGTCGAATATAGAAGGTCGGAGTCTCTACATGCCCAGAAGACGCATCGTTGCCCGCCGTCAGGTTCTGCCGGATCCGAAGTTCGGAAGTAATCTGCTTGCCAAATTTGTCAATATGTTAATGGAAGACGGTAAGAAGGCCGTAGCCGAGCGCATCATGTACGGCGCATTGGAGACCATGGCGAACAAAAAAGGTGGCGAGCCACTGAACATGCTCGACCAGGCCATGGAGAATGTGCGCCCCGTGGTTGAGGTTAAGTCTCGCCGCGTGGGTGGCGCTACTTATCAGGTTCCCGTCGAAGTCCGCCCGCAGCGCCGGAATTCGCTGGCCATGCGCTGGTTGATAGATGCCGCTCGTAAGCGTTCCGAGAAGTCCATGGCCTTACGGTTGGCCGGCGAACTCATGGATGCGGCTGATTCGCGGGGCACGGCGGTCAAGAAAAAGGAAGATACGCATCGCATGGCGGAGGCGAACAAGGCCTTCTCGCATTATCGGTGGTAGTGGGGTAGAGGCGCGAAATCCCTGAGGGGTTGCGCGAAGCCCGGAGATCCTGGTTTCTCCTTTTGACTATTGATAGCGGCCAACTGAACGCCGCAGGCAAGGCGAAACAGACGGCACATGTTTACTTCAACTCCTGAATGGAGTTGGGGCGACGTCAATGGAACAGGAAGGCCCTAAAAGTAGCGACCCTGCAGTCGCCGAGAATTGACTCGCGGAGCGGTCCTTGCGCCGCCGGAAATCAATAGAGGCCGAGGCGGCCTTTGCTGAGTTGTTCGGTTCCACCAGCAATTCACGCCGGGGCGGGTAGGGATGCGCCACGAATACTAGGTAATCTGTTCCATATTACTGAGGTACCGGCGAGCCGCCGATACTGTCGCCAAGACACACTAACGAGCACATTTAGGGTAGATCGGGATGTCCAAAGCCAAATTCGAACGCAAGAAGCCGCATGTCAACGTAGGCACCATTGGCCACGTTGACCATGGCAAGACCACGCTGACGGCCGCCATCACCAAGGTCATGGCCGCCAAATACGGTGGCGAGGTCAAGGCCTTCGACCAGATTGACAACGCCCCCGAAGAGCGTGCCCGTGGCATCACCATCGCCACCGCCCACGTTGAATACGAGAGCGCCGCGCGCCACTACGCCCACGTCGACTGCCCCGGCCACGCCGACTACGTCAAAAACATGATCACCGGTGCCGCCCAGATGGATGGCGCCGTCCTGGTCGTCTCCGCTGCCGACGGTCCCATGCCCCAGACCCGCGAGCACATCCTGCTGTCGCGTCAGGTTGGCGTCCCCTACATCCTCGTCTTCCTCAACAAAGCCGACATGGTCGACGACGCTGAGCTCCTCGAGCTCGTCGAAATGGAAGTGCGCGAACTCCTCGACAGCTACGACTTCCCCGGCGACGACACCCCCATCATCACCGGTTCCGCCCTCAAGGCCCTGGAAGGCGATACCGGCCCCCTGGGCGCCGAGGCCATCTACAAGCTCGTCGAAGCCATGGACAGCTACATCCCCGAGCCCACCCGCGACATCGACCACCCCTTCCTGATGCCCATCGAAGATGTCTTCTCGATCTCCGGACGCGGCACCGTCGTCACCGGGCGCATCGAACGCGGCATCGTCAAGGTCGGGGACGAAGTCGCCATCGTCGGCATCAAGCCCACCGTCAAGACCATCTGCACCGGCGTCGAGATGTTCCGCAAGCTCCTCGACCAGGGTCAGGCCGGCGACAACGTCGGCGTCCTCCTGCGCGGCACCAAGCGCGACGACGTCGAGCGCGGCCAAGTGTTGGCCAAGCCCAACACCATCACCCCCCACACCCACTTTGAGGCCGAAGTATACGTCTTGGGCAAGGAAGAAGGCGGCCGTCATACCCCCTTCTTCAACGGCTACCGCCCCCAGTTCTATTTCCGCACCACCGACGTCACCGGCGCCTGCGAGCTGCCCGAAGGCGTCGAGATGGTCATGCCCGGCGACAACGTCAAGATGACCATCAAGCTCATCGCCCCCATCGCCATGACCGAGGGCCTGCGCTTCGCGGTCCGCGAAGGTGGCCGTACCGTCGGCGCCGGCGTCGTGTCCAAGATTATTG
>JBATOB010000361.1:0-11681 GCA_049290655.1 Chromatiaceae bacterium
CCAGGTGGGCGGGGGCCAGCCCGCAGGCCTCCCAGAAACGCAGCAGGTCCCGGGTGGCGCCAAAGCTGACTCCCACCAGATCCTGGTGATCGGCCCGGGCCTGGTCCTGAATTTTCCCCACCAGGAGCCGACCCAGGCCGCGGCCTTGGGCGGCGGGGTGAACGGCGATGCGCAGAATCCGAGCCCAACCCAGGAGTGGGGCCTCCTCCAGGCCGGCATGGGCGCTGAGGGTCTGGGGCAGCAGGTGGCCGCGCGGCCGCCGCCGGCCCTCGTAGATGTCGCGCGCCAGGTTCGGGGTGAAGCGGCCCTCCAGGGCGACCAGGGCGGTGGCGGCGATCTGGCCCCGGTGTCGCAGGACCTGGACCTGGATGTTGGGCCCATCCAACAGGTGGCGCAGGTCCAGGGGGCGCGTCTGGTAGTGGGCCAGGACCAGGAGGCCGAAGAGTTGCGCCAGGCTGGTCTCATCGCCGGCCAAGGTATCGCGGTCGAGCCGGGCATGACGGCAGTTATCGGGGTTGGCGTCCGCCAGGTCCCCAGCGGCGGCGGGAGCGGCATCCAATAAGAGGGCGCGGGCGACCAGGGCCTCCAAGGGGTCGTCCGGCGCCCAGCGGATGGGCGTCTTGAGTTCGAGCCGGCGGTAATTCGGCGTCAGACGCTGGAGGGCATGGCGGAAGCGGACCTCGAAGCCGTGCCCGGTGCCCTCGTAGCCGTGGATGGTGGAGGCAAAGACCAGGCGGGGGTAGGCGGCGAGCAGGCGCTCCAGCAGAGGTGCCGGGATGGCGGCCGCCTCATCGACCAGCAGCAGGTCGGCGGGCTCGGTCCCCTGGCAGAGGGCATCCGGTGGCAGGAAACGGATCTCGCCCTGGCCGATCTCGATGCGATCGGCGTACGTCCGGCCCTGCTTGAGCCAGGCGGCGGCGTGGTGGAAGAGGGGGGCGACGGCGGCCAGGCGCGGGGCAGTCACCAGGATGCGTGGCATGCCCTCGGCCAGCAATTGGCCTGCGGCCAGGCCCAGGGCCGCGGTCTTGCCCCGGCCGCGATCGGAGACGATGACCAGGGGACGCCGGGCCCGGCCCCGGGCCGTGTGCAAAATGGCTTGTACCGCCTCGGCCTGATCCGGGGTGCGGTATGTCGCTCCCGAGTCCTCGGGCGCGGGGCATGGGGACGTTGGGGACTGCATCAGGGCGCTTGCCGCGGGCGGCGGGGCGGTCAGCCATTCCGGCTGTCCTTGTTCGATCAGGGTCAGGCCCTCCTGGCTCGCCAATACCCGCGTCAGGCGCGTCACAAAGCGGCCCCTGATATGTTCGGGGGCGTAGCCCTCGACCGCGATGCGCCGCGCCTGGGGGTCCGGTAACTGGGGCCAGTCCTGTAGCGGGGGGGTCAGGAGCAGGAGCAGGCCACCCCCGCGCAAGGCGCCGGTGGCGGCGCCAAAGCTATCGGGATCGAAGCCGGCCTGGGCGTCATAAACCAGATAATCCAGTTCCCGTCCCAGCAGCTTGAGGCCAGCGGCCAGGGGTTGGTGGGGGCGGGTCAGGGGCCCATCGGCGAGCCAGACCCCGGTCCCAGGCTGGTCTCGCAGGCAGGCCTCGGCCATGCCCTGGGTCCAGACCGCCGCGCCGGCGATGACCAGGGCCAGCCGATGGCGGTGAGCGCTGGCTTGCTGGCGCCAATCCCGGAGCCGGGACGCGAGGGCAAGGGATTCGGCGGGGAGCGGGAGGAGGGCGGCCAGCGAGCCAGGGAGCGGCTCGCCGCTATCGTCGATTTCACTTTCACCAGGGCGCGGGGCGGCTATACATACCTCCACGTTGCGGCGGCGCGGTCCACCTGGCTCAATCGCAGGTCATGAACACTGCCCGCTCTAGCGCGCGGTCGCCGCGCTTCCCGTGGCGGCTGGTGCCGGCACGACTCTGGCGCCGACGTCCTTGAGTAAGCGCTGGAAGTCGGGCGAGTCCATCATGATCGTTCCCGCCGCCGCGCGCAGGCGATCGACGGCCTCGGCGGGCAGCACGAACGACGTCGGCTGCTGATTCAGATAGTCCAGTTCCGCCTTGTCCTTCAGTCTGGGGAAGGACACGTCGATGGCATAGATCTCGGCCGGGGGAACGCGCAACGCGGCGGCGACCACGGGGTCCTTGTTGGCCGCGTAGGCGGGCGAGTTGCGGATTCGGCGCAAGGTCTGCCACCGCGCCGCCGTGTCTCTCAGCCGTTCGACCGTCTCGTAGGAAAAGGCGTCGATCGGCGTGCCGGCGGCTTTGAGCAGAATGTCCAGGGTGCCGGGCGGGGCCTCCGACTCGTCCCAGGCGGTCGGGGGCGACGACAGCGAATTGACGCTGATCACGATGATCCGGCGCGCGCCGTCGAGCGGCGATGGCAGACCGGCATCGTGCAACGCCTCAAGGATCTCCAGCGCATCGAGCACCGCGCGCATGCCGACATTGTCCGATACGCCGCCATCAACCAGATGCAGGTAGGGCCGCTGGACGCTGTCGCGGAAGCTTTGCTCGGCCTTGAGGGAGCGGATGGCGCGCGCGGCGGGCCGTGGTGGATTGTCGGAGTCGAGAAACGGCTTCACCCAGGCGGGCGTGTCCGCTGTGCAGGTCCCGCCATAATTATTGATCGTGACCGGCGAGAGCACCACGGGCACCGCCGACGAGGCGGCCGCGGCGCGGGAGAGCGGGACCGCATTGAGATCCGAGCAGACGACGTCGAAGATGCGCTGGTTGAAGACGAAACGGGAGCCGGTCGAGATGTCCGTGGCCGAGGCTAGGATCAGTGGGCCCTGGCCGCGGTCGAGATCGCCGAAGGTGGCACCGTTGAAGAGGATTTCGTCGTAGAGCTCGGCGGCCAATTCGGAACGACCCCAGCCGGTGGACCCCAGCTTGCCCCAATTAGATGGACTCAAGGTGCGCGCGACGATCTCACCTTGCACATCGCGCTTGAGGAAGCGTTGCTCGTAGTCGTCGAACAGCTTGTCGCCGTAGAGACCATAGGCGAGCGCCGTGAAGCTCCCACCCGACACGCCGGTGATGACGTCCACCGCGTCGAGCAGGCGGACCTTGTTGCCCTGCGGTCCGACGACCTCGGTGCGTCGCAGGAACTCCAGGACGCCGTAGGAGAAGGCGGCGGCGCGGGTGCCCCCACCCGAGAAGGCGAGTATGACCAGGTTCTCCGGGTTCCTGTCCCGCGCCTGGCGCGTCTCGAAACGGTAGCCGGCACTCGGATCGGTCTGGGTAATCGGTGGATTGATCGGGCGGGTGGCGCAACCGCCGAGCAGCAGCAATGAAGTCAGCACCCAAAAAGCCGGCATCTGTAAGCCAGACATGATTTCCTCCAACCAGACTAGGTCCGGCTACTGGATTGTTTGACGGTGTACCCGCGGCCCGCGGCCCTCGGGGTACGCGGCATGTATCTTGACGAAGCCCACCTCTTGTTATCGCCCCTCTTTCCCGCGCAGCCACGCGCCAGAGGATGCCCGATCCAGACGAGCGCAATCGCCGTTTTCCCCTCATGCACGCGCTTGTCCCGCCGCCGCGGGCTCGGCCAGATCGACCCCGCACGCCTCCGCGCCACGGAGGATGTCGAGCAGCAGCGCTTCCTGCGCCTCGAGGAACTCGGGGGTGGCGGTGGTAAGTATCCGGGCGAAGACCTCGACCTCGATGTTCCTTTCGCCAGTCCCGAGTCCGACCAGGCGCACCCGCGGCAGGCCGAATGCCGTCTCGACCAGGGGGTGGGCTGCGACGCGACGGCGAAGCTCGGCCAGCAGCGCCTCGATGCGCGCGCTGGAGAGACCGCTGGGAAGGCCGACTTTGTGCTGGAACACGCAGTTCGGTCGGGCCGAGACGTTGACGAGTTGCGTCTTGGCCAGATCGGCGTTCGGCACCGACGTCAGCGTGCCGTCCGCCCCGCGGATCCGCGTGGAGCGGGGCCCGATCGACTCCACTGTCCCGCTGCCGGTGCCGAAGCGGATCTGGTCGCCGACGCGGAAGGGGCGGTCGGCGAAGATGGTGACGCCCCCCAGCAGGTTCTCGACGGTGGATTGCGCGGCGAGCGCGAGCGCGATGCCGCCGATGCTGACGCCGGCGAGCAGGCCCACGCCCGGTACGCCGATGTCGTTCGCACCATAGAGCAGGATGCCGCCCGCCGCGACCAGCGATCCGACGCGGGCCACGATGCGCAGCAGGTGTGCGTCAAAGGTATCGTCCGGGAAGGTGGGCGACGCGATGATGGCCTCGGCTATCAGCCAGCAGGCGCACCAGGCCGCCCAGGCGGCGGCCAGGTAGAGCGCGAGGGTGGCGACCAGGGTCTCGGCGCGTGCGATCTCACTCGAGGGGACGACCTGCCAGGAGATGAAGCCATGGCCGAGCACGACCAGGACGCCGAGCAACACCGGGACCGTGAGCCGGAGCGCATAGCGGCGCCAGGCCGGGCCCGTCCGCGTCCAGCGGCCGACCAGGGACCTCCATCGCAGGACGACCACGACGATGGTCGCGACGATGAAGCCGGTGAACAGCACCTTCCAGACCGGTGTGCCGAGCATCGTCGTCTGCAGTGATGCCGGCAGGCGCTCCAGGGGCAGCCGCATCAGCCAGGGCCCGACGACGCGCTGCTGCACCGTTGCCCAATCGCCGACCGCACTCGGACGCAGCGCGGGCAGGCCCTCGGCCTGGGCGTGGATCTGTGGAAGCCGCGCCACCGTGGCGGCCGAGAAGACGTAGTCTCCGGAGCGCGGACCCTCGCCTAGCCGGACCATGCGGATTTCGGTGCCCGGGATCGTCCAGTAGGGTGGCAGATCGCCGCCCGGCGCGCCGGAGCCACCCGGGACCGATTCGGGCGGGATCTCCGGCAGCCGGAGCAGGATGTCGGCCAGGTAGCCGACGACGGCATTGCCGGACTTCACGCGCGTCGCGGGCGGGATCTCGCTGAGATCGAATAGCCGCGCACCGATCCTCTGCAAGGCGTCCGCCATGGCGAACTGCGTTGCGGTCGTCGGGGCCGTACTGTAGGTCTCGTAGAGCGCTTCGACCCGCTGCGTCTCGGCGTGGAAGGAACCCAGGGTGGCGGCGGGGCTCGACGCGTCGAGTTCCGACAGCAGGCCGGTTGCGCCGCTCTGCCCATGGCACAGAAGCCCGATCGTCAGAACCAGCGTCCGGAGGAACCCTGTCATGCCGTCGCAGACACTCGCCGCCCGTTCGCGATGGGGGGTGCCCCTGAAGCTGTCACCGACGGCGGCGCCCTGGCCTGCTTCGTCGCACGTCCGCCGCTGAGGATGACGGGCTTTGCCGGCCTTTGCCGACAAAACCGCCGCAGGGGCAGCAGCTTCAAGCATGGGGCGGGGGCGGTTCACAAGCCTATAGCCCCCCAGGCTGCTCATGCTAAGGCTGGAAATCGAGGATGCCAGGAATGCGGACACTGTAGAGATTCTCCAGATCGTCCCGGACGATGGCCACCTGGCCGTTAACGGTGCGGATCTTACGGATTAGGAAGGCCCGCCGCACGGACTGCATTGGGGTTGGAGTGCCGGAGACGGTAGCATCGAAGTAAGACTTCTGGCAAGGACTGCACATTTGGCTCGCACCAGCGTGTACCGGGTGTTCTTGCCCCGGCGCTGGTCGGTGAAGCCCTCGAAGGTTCAGCGCGGTTGCTGGGTGATGTCGTCCAAGGTCAGAACAAAGGGGCCAAAGGGGACCCTCGTCAGGGGGCTTCCGGTCGCGACGGTCTGAACACCTTAACGGGCTACTGCCAAAATGAGAACTGCTGGTGCTAGGTGGCATGCTGGCGGCGACCGTTTTTGGCATCCTCCTCATTCCTGGCCTCTATGTCATGTTCCAGGGGATGGCCGAGAAGTCCGGTTCCTGGATCAAGGGGATGCGGGGCAAGCCTGGTGTGAAAACAACAAAATGATCGGGGCTTTCCCGGATTGAGCCAGGGGAAGCCACTCCCTATAATGCGGCAAGCCGGTGGGATACCGGGTTGGTATCCCACCCTCGCTCACCCTGATACCTTCCTCAAGGGAACCAAGACCATGCATAGACGTATCCTGACGGCCTTCCTCGCCCTGGGGCTGACCGGTGCTGGTCCGGTCCTCGCCGAAGACCTGATCCAGATCTACGACCTTGCGGTTCTCGGCGACCCCCTCCTCAAAAAGGCCGAACAACAACTGCTGGCGACCCGCGAGGTCAAGCCCCAGGCCCTCGCCCTGCTGTTGCCCAACATTGGTGTCACCGCCTCTGGTCAGTATCAGAACATTGAGGCGTTGGATGTCCCTGATGGCTTGGGTGGCTCCCGAACCAAGAGGGAGAGTTTTAGTTCTGGCCAAGGTACCGCCCAGCTTACCCAGACCGTCTATAACCGGGGACAATGGATCGGATTGCAGAAGAGCGCGGACGTCATCTCCCAGGCCGAGGCCGAGTATAAGACCAGCCAAATTCAGTTGATGGCGCGCACCGTCGAGGCCTATTTCAACGTCTTGCGCGCCGCGGATCTGGTGCGGTCCTCGGAGGCCTTGATGCGGGCCAATGAGCGCCAGTTGGAGCAGTCCAAGCAGCGCTTTGATGTGGGCTTGGTGGCCATTACCGATGTCAACGACAACCAGGCCGCCTACGACCGGTCACACGCCACCGTTATCACCAATACGAATCAATTGGACAATGCCTGGGAGGCCCTGCGGGTCATTATCGGACCCGTCGACGTGACCTTGGCGCGCTTGGGCGATAATCTGCCCCTCGCGCCACCGGAGCCCAATGACATTAAGGAATGGACCCAGGTGGCGTTGCAGAACAATTACACGATCCAGGCCGCCAGTCAGGCGGTGGCCGCGGCCAAGAAGCAGGTCGAGATCGAGCGTTCCGGCCACTATCCGACCCTGGGCCTGCAGGCAGGCTATCAATTGGATCGGAGCGGATCGGAGGAATTAGGGGGTTATGACACCAACGGCTCTTACATCGGCCTTAATCTGAACATCCCCATCTACCAGGGTGGCGCCGTGTCCTCCCGCACTCGTCAGGCGGGTCACACCCTGGGGGCGACTCAGGAGCAACTGGACGCCATTCGCCGCCAGGTGAATAAGGAGGTCACCGATAGTTTTCGCGGCGTCCTCTCCAGTATCAGCGAGGTGGAGGCGCGCAAGGCCGCCATCGTCTCCGCCACTAGCACCCTGGAATCCACTCAGGCTGGCCTTGAGGTCGGGACCCGTACCCAGGTCGATGTCCTCAATGCCCAAAGACAGCTTTATGAAAATGAATATCTGTATCTTTCGGCTCGGTACGATTACATCATTTTCGGCTTGAAACTCTACCAGGCCACCAGCGGGCTGAACCGGGATGTGATTGATAGAGCCAACACCTGGCTCAATCCCGGAGAGCTATTAACGCCGATCAGCTTCTGAGCAACCGACCCGTCTCTCCAGCCCATGTCAGGCAACAGCTTCGGTAAATCCTTTGTGACCACCAGCTTCGGCGAGAGTCACGGCCCGGCCATTGGCGGCATCGTTGATGGTTGTCCGCCGGGGCTGGAACTCGCCGAGGCGGATTTGCAAGTCGATCTGGATCGGCGCCGCCCCGGCCAGTCCCGCCACACCACGCAGCGGCGGGAATCCGACCAGGTGCATATCCTCTCTGGCGTCTTTGAGGGTCGGACCACGGGTGCCCCCATTGGCCTGGTGATCTATAACGAGGATCAACGCTCCAAGGATTACGCCGAGATTGCCGAAAAATTTCGTCCCGGTCACGCCGATTACACTTACAGTTACAAATATGGCTACCGGGATTATCGTGGCGGCGGCCGTTCCTCGGCCCGCGAGACGGCAATCCGCGTCGCCGCCGGGGGTATCGCCAAGAAGTACCTGCATGATCGGCTGGGGGTACGGGTGCGGGGCTATCTCTCCCAACTCGGACCCCTCCGGCCCCAGGGCTTCGACTGGGAACAGGTGGAACTCAATCCTTTTTTCTGTCCGGATGCCTCGGCCGTGCCGGAACTGGAAGCCTATATGGACGCCCTGCGCAAGTCGGGTGATTCCATTGGCGCCGAGGTGACGGTGGTGGCCGAGGGTGTGCCACCGGGGCTCGGCGAGCCCATCTTCGATCGCCTGGATGCCGATATCGCCCATGCCCTCATGTGCATCAATGCCGTCAAGGGGGTAGAGATCGGTGCTGGCTTCGGCTGCGTGACCCAGAAGGGCAGTGAGCACCGGGACCTGATGACCCCGGAGGGCTTCCTGAGCAATCACGCGGGCGGCATCCTGGGTGGCATCTCCAGCGGTCAGGATATTGTCGCCCGGCTCGCCCTCAAACCGACCTCGAGTATCCGCCTGCCGGGCCAAACGGTGGACCGGGGGGGACAGCCCGCCGAGATCGTCACCAAGGGCCGCCACGACCCGTGCGTGGGCATCCGCGCCACGCCCATCGCCGAGGCCATGCTAGCCCTGGTGCTGATGGATCACTGGTTGCGCCACCGGGGACAGAACGCGGACGTAACCCCCGCCGCGCCGCGCATTCCCGCCAGGACCCGGCGTTTAACGGATTGAATCCGGGCGGTTCCCTGAACCGTCCCTCCTTGCTGGGCCTGGCCCGCATGGCCTGGTTGCCCGGTCTCTAGCCCGGTTTCATGGCTTGCCATCCTTGGCCCCCTCCATGCCTTATTGGCGACTTTCCAGCTTTTACTTCTTCTATTTCGCCTCCCTTGGCGCCCTGATGCCCTTCTGGGGTGTTTATCTCCAGGATCAGGGATTCACGGCCCTGGCCATCGGCCAGTTGATGGCCATTCTCCAGGCCACCAAGATCGTCGCCCCCAATGTCTGGGGCTGGCTGGCGGACCGGACGGGGCGCACCCTGCGGATCATTCGTTTGGCCTCGCTCCTGACCTGGTTCGCCTTCCTGGGCATTTTCGCGGTGCGGGGCTTCTGGGGAACGGCCCTGGTAATGATTGCCTTTAGCTTTTTCTGGAATGCCTCCCTGCCGCAGATGGAGGTGGTGACCATCAACCACCTGGGCGCCCAGATGCGGCGTTACGCAGGGATCCGCCTCTGGGGCTCGGTCGGTTTCATCCTGGCGGTCATGGTCTTGGGGGTCCTGGTGGAGCATCAGGGCAGTGGCGTGGTGCCGTTCATGGCCCTGGCCTTACAGGTCGGGATCTGGATCACCAGCCTGCTAGTCGTCGAACGGTCGGTGGAAAACCGTCCGGCGGCGGATGGGATCTCCATCTTGAGTCTGGCGTGCCGCCCCGAGGTCGCCGCCTTCCTGCTCTGCGGTTTCTTCATGCAGATCAGTCACGGCGTTTACTATGCCTTCTACTCCATCTACCTAACCCAGGCCGGCTACGCCAGCGGAACCATCGGCACCTTTTGGGCGTGGGGCGTGGTGGTGGAGGTGCTCGTCTTTGTGATCATGCACCACCTGTTGGAGCGTTTCGGCGCTCGTCGCGTCTTGTTGGCCAGTCTGAGCCTGGCCGTGGTGCGCTGGCTCCTGATTGGGACCTTCGTCGGCGAGCCGGTCATCCTGATCCTGGCCCAAGCCCTCCATGCCGCGACCTTTGGCGCCTTCCATGCCGGCGCCATCCACCTCACTCACCATTATTTTACCGGCCGCCTCCAGGGCCGGGGGCAGGCCCTGTTCGGCAGCCTCGTCTATGGCGCCGGTGGTGCCGTTGGCAGTTTGGGGAGCGGCCTCATGTGGAGCATCGCGGGGCCCCAGGCAACCTTCGTCGCCTCTTCACTGGTTGCCGCCCTCGGCTTCACGATCGCCTGGCTCTGGGTGGACCGGGATAATAGGTTTTAGTCATGGGTGGTTCGACCAGGGCTCATCGCTCTCCATCTCCCAGCCCGGTCCGGATGTCCTTACCTTCGGGGCCTCTTCCGGCGCCATGCTGCGGCCATTGCTCACCAGGAAGGCGCGACGCGCACTCAACCGATGATTGACGCAATCCGTTGGGTCCGCCGCGTTGTTCGCCTCCAGGCCAGCACAGGTTGGGGGTGGTACATACTTGGCCTCGAAGGCATCCTCCAGTTCGTAGATGGAGCGGTAAAGTTCCAGGGGTTGTTGCTGGCCTAGGGCCGGCAGGGCCTCGGGGGGGACGCTCTGGCCAAAGTCAAATTGGCCAAGCGGGGGGAGATTCTTGCCGGGGGCACTGGCCACCACCCCGTTCGAGGCTGGGGCTGCCGCCAGGTGCGCGCTGCCCAACCGGGCCCAGGGGGATTGGTCCGGGGCCTGGGGCAGGGCGACGAAGTCGCGGTAGGCGATCCAAAATAGCAGAAAGGCCAGGCTCATGCCGACCAAGTCCAGCAGGCGCCGGAAGGTCAGCCAGGGGGTCGGGTAGGGGTTTTGGGTGGTCGGACGGCTTTCAAAACCCTCAGCCCATAAGTCCGGCGCGGGCTGGGGCAGCACTGGTAGGGCGACCCCGCTGATCGGCGCCGACCTCACGGCGGCGGGGCCATCCTCACGGATTAGTGCCCCCAGCGATTGGCCGAGTAGGCGTGCATCTTCCTCGGGATCGCCCGGCGCGGTTGGGGCAGGTGGCGGGTCCTGGGGTGCATTCGCCAGCCAGGGCTCCGGCTTGTCGTCTCCCAGTTCGGTGGGGCTCAGGGTACCGATGACGGGTTCTTGGTAGGTCATAGCGGAAAGCGGCGGGGCGTTAGAAATTAATGGGTGGTAATCAGGGTCTCGACGGGCTAATGCCATGGCATCACAAGGACGAAATGACAATGGGCGAGGGCCTTGCATCATAGCTCAAGGCGGCAACCGCTGGCCGGGCCAGATCCAGCGAGCCGCCGCTGTACCCAATACACCCGAGTTTCCGGATTCCCGGGCTGAGTGGCGGTTGGTGGCTGGCGGGGGACGCCGTGAATACATCCCTGTAGGCTTGACGACAGCATCCCTGCTGTCGACACCCCCGCCAACCACCAACCGCCACCCAGCCCTCCCACTCCATGCGGTAGCGTGACCAGCGCCGGGTATAGCTCAGGGTTCAGGGGCTTCGGGCGTTGACAATCTGCCCGGCCTGTATTAATAAAACCGCATAACAACCCCATTGCATAACCTTCGACCAAAGGGGCGGGAGATGAGCGCTAAAGGCTTGGCTTTTCCAGGATGGCTTATCCTGGGCGGCTTGCTGTTGCTGCTGGCGGGTTGCGGGAGCATTGGTGACAAGTACGGGATCAAGATTCCTTCCGGGCCGCGGGGCAAGGCGGTCACGGCGGCCCTGGAAGAGATCGGGACGCCCTATGTCTATGGGGGTACCAAGCCCGGGAAAGGTCTGGATTGCAGTGGCTTGACCCAGCATTCCTACAAGAAGGCGGGGCTTAAAATCCCACGGGTATCTACGGACCAGAAGGCCGAGGCCAAGCCCGTTAAGTTGACGAAGGTCAAGCCGGGTGACCTCATCTTCTTCCGCGTCAAGGGTGATAGCCACGTCGGCTTGGTGGTCGATCCCACCCGTTTCGTCCATGCCTCCTCCAGCGCCGACGAGGTCAAGTTGGCCACTTTCACCGATGCCTTCTGGCGCAGTCATACGACCGGGGCCGGAACCTATTTCCGGTGAGGCCCCTGGCGGTCCGCCCTCGGCCATGTCGCCACCGGATTTCACACTCTTGCCATAAAGAGGGGTGGAGTTCCGCCTGCGCATGGTGCAAAATTCTAACTAGACCCCTGACGTTAGGCCGGCGGGTCCTACATCCCTACAATCCCTAAAGA
>JBATOB010000362.1:0-1598 GCA_049290655.1 Chromatiaceae bacterium
GACTCGGGTTAGCGGGCGACTTAAAGGCGGCCGTCGACGGCCGCCGCCGGCAGGACGGACTTGACGTCGTAGAGGATGGCCTTGGCCTTACCCAGGGCACGGAGCGCGGCGGGACCCAGCGCGATGAAATCACGGTGGGCGACGGCCAGGATGATGGCGTCGTAGCCACCAGGCATGGGCAGGGCCGGCAGGCAGTCGATGCCGTATTCGTGCTTGGCCTCGGCGCGATCGACCCAGGGATCGAAACAATCCACCGCGATGCTGTAGTCACGCAGGGCGTCGATGATGTCGATGACGCGGGTGTTGCGCAGGTCCGGGCAGTTTTCCTTGAAGGCCAGGCCCAGGACCAGGATGCGGCTGTTACAGACGCCGATGCCATGGCCGAGCATGAGCTTGACGACGGTCTCGGCGACATGGGCCCCCATGCGGTCATTGATGCGGCGCCCGGCGAGAATGACCTCGGGGTGGTAGCCGATGGCGATGGCCTTGTGGGTCAGATAGTAGGGATCGACGCCGATGCAGTGGCCGCCGACCAGGCCAGGGCGGAAGGGCAGGAAGTTCCACTTGCTGCCGGCCGCCTCCAGCACCTCCAGGGTGTCGATGCCGAGCCGGCCGAAGATGAGGGCCAGCTCGTTCATGAGGGCGATGTTGAGATCACGCTGGGTGTTCTCGATGACCTTGGCGGCCTCGGCGACGCGGATGCTGCTGGCGGGGTGGGTGCCGGCGGTGATGATCTGGCGGTAAAGGGCGTCGACGATAGCGGCGATCGCGGGGCTGGACCCGCTGGTGACCTTTTTGATGGTGGTGAGGCGGTGATCGTGATCGCCGGGGTTGATGCGTTCGGGGCTGTAGCCGAGGTGGAAGCCGGGTTCGGGCGTTTGACTGGCCCGCGAGGTACCATCCATGACCTGGGTCCCGGCTTCCCGGCCGGGACGACGGTCTGCTAGGTTGTGGCTCTCTTTTCCGTCGTTTCGGCCGGACTGACAGGCGGAGAGGTATGCGAGGCCGGAGTGCCGTGCCAGGACGGGGGCGCAGTCGTCCTCGGTGCAGCCGGGGTAAACGGTGGATTCGTAGATGACCAGGTCGCCGGGCTTGAGGACCTGGCCAACGGTGGCGGAGGCCTTGAGCAGGGGCGTGAGGTCGGGGCGCTTGTACTCGTCCACCGGGGTGGGGACGGTGACGATGAAGATGCGGCAGGCGCGCAGTTCGGCCAGGTCGCGGGTGATGCGCAACTGCTGGGCGGCGGCCAGGGCATCGGGTGTGACCTCGCGGGTGCTGTCGTGACCCGCTTGCAACTCCGCGATGCGCCCGGCGTTGATGTCGAAGCCGACCACGGGGCGGTGCTTACCGAATTCGACCGCGAGCGGCAGCCCGACGTAGCCCAGGCCAATGATGGCGAGCGGGGTGTCGGGGGCAGTGAGGTGGGAGAGGTTTTCGGTCATGAGGTAAGACGGTGTTGATGCGCGCGCGAGACTCTATAGTGGGCACGGGATGATAACCGGAACGGGATCACAAACCCACTCTAGAGGCCGCCCGTTCACAGGGCGGAACCGTTCTAGCCAAGAGGCACTGTTTTGCCGGTCGGTTGTCCGCGCCGC
>JBATOB010000363.1:0-1930 GCA_049290655.1 Chromatiaceae bacterium
GTCGCCTGGACGCCGGGGCCATGGGGCTGTCCCTGGTGGGCGTCTCCATCCCCAACTTCTGGCTCGGTCCCCTCCTGATCATGACCTTTTCCCTCTGGCTGGGCTGGACGCCGGTGAGTGGTCGCGAGGGCTGGGGGAGCCTCATCCTGCCGGCCATTACCCTGGGCACCGGGATGGCGGCGATCTTGGCGCGCATGGTGCGCGGCAGTGTCCTGGAGGTGTTGGGGGAGGATTATGTGCGCACCGCCCGCGCCAAGGGCCTGTCCGAGGGGCGGGTCCTCTGGGGCCATGCCCTGCGCAACGCCTGGCTGCCGATCCTGACCCTCATCGGGATGCAACTGGGCGGCCTGCTCGGCGGCGCCGTCATCACCGAGACCGTCTTCGCCTGGCCCGGGGTAGGGAGTCTGCTGGTGGAGGCGATCCAGAGTCGTGACTATCCCGTGGTCCAGGCCTGCGTCCTGCTCGTCAGCCTGACCTATGTCCTGGTCAATACCCTCACCGACCTGGTCTATACCTGGGTCGATCCGCGCATCCATTGGGGGTCCTCATGACTGCCCGGGCAGGCTATTGGCCGCGGGGGTTGGGCTGGATGCCGCCGACGGTGTTTCTGCTGCTCTGGGTCACCGTTGCCCTGGTCGGACCTTGGCTGCCCCTGACGCCGAACGCGGTGGACTTGCCGGCGATCCTGGCGGGACCAGGACCGGCCTCCCTGCTTGGCAGTGACGATCTGGGCCGCCCCGTCCTGGACCGGCTGCTGGTGGGGGCCCGCATCGCCTTCCTGGTGGGGTTCGGCGTCGTCGCCCTCTCGGCCTCGGTCGGGGTCCTGGTGGGGGGTATCGGGGCCTTCGCCGGGGGCTGGGTTGACCTGGTGTTGGTGCGGCTGATCGATGTCTTCCTCGCCTTTCCCGGCATCCTCCTCGCCATCGCCCTGGCGGGTATCCTGGGGCCGGGCATCGACAATCTGATCATCGCCCTGTCCGTCACCGGCTGGGTCGGCTACGCCCGTCTGACCCGAGCGCAGATCCTGGCCCTCAAGGAACGCGACCACGTGACCGCGGCGCGCGCCTTGGGCGTCGGTCCGGGACGCATCCTGTTTCGCCACCTGCTGCCCCTGGCCCTGGCGCCCCTGATCGTGGAGGCGACTTTCGGCATCGCCGGGGTGGTGGTCGCCGAGGCCGGCCTGTCCTTTCTGGGCCTGGGCGTCCAGCCGCCCCAGGCCTCCTGGGGTAGCATGATTCGCGACGGCGTGGGCTACATGCTGGTGGCGCCCCATCTGGTGATAGCCCCGGGCATTGCCATCGCCTGGGTGGTCTTTTCCGTCAATCTCCTGGGGGACCGGCTGCGCGATTGGCTGGATGTGCGCAATCCGGGCTGAGGGTCTGGATCGGACATCCCCATCCACCCCGGAATATGCAGGCCCGGGATGCCGTCGATTGGGGCCGATTCTGGCCGCCAACGCCCAGGCAGGCTATGCTGACCCCTCGATCCCCGTTCCCAACCCGTTGGAGGTTCTCAAACCGTGTCCCTGGGTCCCGTCATACTCGATCTTGAAGGGCTTGAACTCACCGCCGAGGAGCGCGAGCTGCTGCGCCACCCGGCGATGGGTGGCGTCATCCTTTTTTCCCGTAATTATCGCGATCCGGACCAACTGGCGGCCTTGACGGCGGCGATCCATGCCCTGCGGGAGCCGCGTCTCCTCATCGGCGTGGACCAGGAGGGTGGGCGGGTGCAACGCTGTCGCGAGGGTTTCACCCGGCTGCCGCCGGCGGCTCGATTTGGTCAACTGGCCAGGTGCAATCCCCATCATGCCCGGCAGGCGGCGGAGGCGGTCGGTTGGCTGATGGCCGCTGAACTGAGGGTCTTGGGCGTGGATTTCAGTTTTGCCCCCGTGCTGGACCTGGATCGCGGCGTCAGCGGTGTCATTGGCGAC
>JBATOB010000364.1:0-5260 GCA_049290655.1 Chromatiaceae bacterium
GGCTCGCCCGACGGCAGCGGCGCGGCCGCCTGGGTGGCCGCCGCCATGCTGGCGCCGCTGGCCGAGTCGGCCATCACCGAGCTCAACGTCGTCGCCATGGGCCAGTATGCGCTGACGCGCTGGCCCAGCCTGATCGCGGGGCTGCGGCGCCCGGTCTTTTTCCAGCAAAACGGTACCTTGATCCTCTGGCACCGCCAAGACGCACCCGAGGCCCGGCGCTTCGGCGGCCTGATGGCCGCCACGGGCCGGGCCATGCCGGAACTGCCCCAGCCGATCGCTCTTGACGGCGAGGCGATCGCCACCCTGGAGCCCGCGCTGGCCAAGCGCTTCCACGAGGGGCTCTATCTGCCGGGGGAGGCCCAACTCGACAACCGCCAACTGCTGCGGGCACTGACCGAGACGCTGGGGGACTTGGGCGTGGCGATCGAATGGCACACCGCCCTATCGCTGGAGCAGGCACTGGACATCCAGGACAGCCAGGGCGGCTGGGTGCTCGACTGCCGCGGCCTGGGCAGCCAGGGCGAATGGCGCGCGCCCGAGCAGACGCTGCGTGGCGTGCGCGGCGAGGTCGCGCGCATCCATGCGCCCGACGTCACGCTGCAACGCCCGACCCGGTTGCTGCATCCGCGCTACCCCATCTACATCGCCCCCAAGGAAGATCATGTGTTCGTGATCGGTGCCACCGAGATCGAGAGTGACGATCTGTCGCCGGCCAGCGTCCGTTCCACGCTCGAGTTGCTGAGCGCCGCCTACGCCGTCCACCCCGGCTTTGGCGAGGGTCGCATCCTCGAACTCGCCACCCGGTGTCGTCCCACCCTGCCGGACAACCTGCCCGCGGTCCACGAGGTACGGCCACGCGTCCTGCAGGTCAACGGCCTCTACCGCCATGGCTTCATGATCTCTCCGGCCCTGCTCGATGCCGTGATCGAGTGGATGCACTGCGAGCAAACCACCTTGGCCGCGCGCTTGCGGCTGAGTTTCCACACTGCGGCCACCGCCGCTGTATCGGCCTAAACCCATGCGCTTGCTGATCAACCAGACCCCCTACGAACTACCCGACAACGCCACCTTGGCCGACGCCATCCAGGCCGTCGAGGCCAGCGACCCCTTTGCCGCCGCCCTCAACCTGACCTTCGTGCCCCGTGGCCGCCATGCCCAGACGCCGCTGGCCGAGGGCGACCAAATCGAAATCATCGCGCCCGTATCCGGCGGCTGAACGCTGCGGTGCCCCACCTCAACAGGCCACGCCATGACCCTTGCCCCCGCGCCTCAAGCCGATCCCCTGCTGCTGTATGGCGAAAGTTTTGCCAGCCGCCTGCTGCTCGGCACCGCCCGCTATCCCTCGCCCGCCGTGCTGGAACTGGCCGTCACGCGGGCCCAACCCTGCCTCCTGACCGCCTCGTTGCGGCGCCAGGGCGCCAGTGGACTCGATGCCAGCCAAGGCTTCTGGCCCCTGCTGCGGAAAATGCGGGTGCCGGTGCTGCCCAACACCGCGGGCTGCCATAGCCCCCGGGAGGCCATCACGACCGCCGAGATGGCGCGGGAGGTCTTCGAGACCGACTGGATCAAGCTCGAGGTGATCGGCGACGACTACACCTTGCAGCCGGACACGCTCAATTTGGTCGAGGCCGCCGCGCAACTGATCAAGAGCGGCTTCAAGGTGCTGCCCTACAGCACCGACGACCTGGTACTGTGCCAGCGCCTGGTCGATGTCGGCTGCCAGGCCGTCATGCCCTGGGCGGCGCCGATCGGCACCGGCAAGGGTCCCATCAACCCCTATGCCTTGCACACCCTGCGCGAGCGCCTGAGCGTGCCGCTGATCGTCGACGCCGGGCTGGGTCTGCCCTCGCATGCCTGCCAGGTGATGGAATGGGGCTTCGACGCCGTGCTGCTCAACACTGCGGTGGCGTTGGCGCGCGATCCGGTGGCCATGGCCGGGGCCTTCGCCGATGCCGTTCGCGCCGGCCGCAATGCCTTCCTGTCCGGGGCCATGGTGGCGCAGGACACCGCCCAGCCCAGCACTCCGGTGTTGGGTACGCCCTTCTGGCATCACGCCTGATCCGACCATGCCTCATGCGTTAGACCTGACCCTCACCCTAGTCGAGCGGCACGCCGCGCTCGGTCTGCCCACTCATGCCGATCCGCAAGCCTTGCCAAGCGAGGACAGCCCCTACGGCATCGCCTATGCCGCCTCACGCCGGCTCGGCTTTATCCCAATCGACGCCGAATGCGTTGCCAGTGCTTGGCAACGCCAGAGCGAGCGCACCGGCCACTTCGATCCACGGGCCTGGCCGGCCGATCCGGCTGACTTCGGCATTCCCCCCGGCCCGCGCCCGCTCGCCTTCGCACCCTGCTCGAAAGCACTGGGTCTCTATGCCGTGCTGCCCAGTGCCGACGGGGTTGGCCGCATGGCCCGCGCCGGCGTGCCCACCCTGCAACTGCGTTGCAAATCCAGCGATGCCGCCGCCGTGCGCGCCGAGATCCGGGCCGCGGTGGCCGCGGTCCAGGGCACCGACAGCCTGCTGTTCATCAACGACCATTGGCGCGAGGCCATCGCCGCCGGGGCTTACGGCGTGCATCTGGGCCAGGAAGACCTGGGCACCTTGAGCGCCGCCGATGTGGCGGAGATGCGCGATGCCGGCTTGCGCCTGGGCCTAAGCACCCATGGCTATGCCGAGATGCTGCGCGCCGACGCACTCGGCCCGAGCTACCTGGCGCTCGGCGCTGTGTACCCGACCACGCTCAAGGCCATGGCCACCCCACCCCAAGGCAACGCCCGACTGGGGGCCTACGCCCGCCTGCTGCGTGATCGCTCGCTGGTGGCGATTGGCGGCATCGGCACGGAGCAACTGCCCGACATCGCGCATGCCGGGGTCGGCTCCTTCGCCGTGGTCCGGGCCATCACCGGCGCCGAACAGCCGGAGGTCGCGGCGGCAACCCTGCGGCAAGCCTGGGAGCAGGCCACTCAACGGGCGCGCCGCCAGTCAGGCTAGTAAGCGCTGGTCAAGAGACTGAATAACCAAGCGATCCGGTGAAATCAAAAAGGTGGCTGTCGATACCCGAATCCAGGTATCCTTCAAGCCTTGGTATTTTTGTGGAGGCACTTGGGCCTCCCTTCGTCTTCGTGATCCCAATCCTATGTCCGATACCCAGAACTCCACCCTGGCCGCCCCGGGGAAAACCAATTTCATTCGCCAGATCATCGAACAGGACCTGGCTAGTGGCAAGCATGCGCGTATCCTCACGCGCTTTCCGCCGGAGCCCAACGGCTATCTGCACATTGGTCATGCCAAGTCCATCGTCCTTAACTTTGGCTTGGCGCTGGACTATCCGGGTCATTGCAACCTGCGCTTCGATGACACCAACCCTCACAAGGAGAACCTGGAGTTCGTCGCGGCCATCGAGACGGACGTGCGCTGGTTAGGCTATGGCTGGGGCGAGCGGACCTTCTTTGCCTCCGACTACTTTCAACAGCTCCACGACTTCGCCGTGGACCTGATCCGCAAGGGTCTGGCCTATGTCTGCGACCTGAACGCCGATCGGACCCGCGCCTACCGCGGCACCCTGACCGAGCCCGGTCAGGACAGCCCCTACCGCGACCGTACCCGAGAGGAAAACCTGGACCTTTTTGCCCGCATGCGCGCCGGCGAGTTCCCGGACGGCGCCCGCACCCTACGCGCCCGGATTGACATGGCCTCCCCCAACATCAATCTGCGCGATCCGGTTCTCTACCGCATCAAGCACGGGGTGATCCACCACCAGACGGGCAGTCAGTGGTGTCTCTACCCCATGTACGACTACACCCACCCCATTTCCGACGCCCTGGAGGGCATCACCCACTCCCTCTGCACCCTGGAGTTCGAGGATCATCGCCCCCTCTACGACTGGGTGATCGACAACCTGGACCTACCCTGCAAGCCGCGCCAGATCGAGTTTTCCCGCCTCAACCTGGAATACACGGTGATGAGCAAGCGCCTCCTCACCCAACTGGTCGGCGAGGGTCACGTCGAGGGCTGGGACGACCCGCGCCTGCCCACCCTCGCGGGTCTGCGCCGCCGGGGCTATACCCCCGCCGCCATCCGCGCCTTCTGCGACCGCATCGGTATCACTAAGTCCGACAATCTGGTGGAGATGTCCCTACTGGAGAACACCATCCGCGAGGACCTGGACGCCACCAGCGACCGCCGCCTGGCGGTGCTGCACCCGCTTAAGGTGGTGATCGAGGACTATCCGTCGGATCGGGAGGAGACCATCGAACTGGCCAATCACCCTAAGGACGAGGCGCGGGGCGTCCGCGCCCTGAGCTTTGGCCGTGAGCTCTTCATCGACCACGCCGATTTCGCCGAGGACCCGCCCAAGGGCTTCAAGCGCCTGGTGCCCGGCGGCGAGGTCCGGTTGCGCGGGGCCTACGTCATCCGTTGCGACCAGGTCATCAAGGACGCCGAGGGCGAGGTCATCGAGCTGCGATGCAGTCACGACGCCGCGACCCTGGGCCGCAACCCGGAGGGCCGCAAGGTCAAGGGCGTTATCCACTGGGTGCCCGCCGCCTCGGCGGTGACCGCCGAGGTGCGCCTCTATGACCGCCTCTTCGCCGTGCCCCATCCGGGCGCCGGCGGCACGGACTTTCTCGACGACCTCAACCCGGATTCGCTGCGCACCCTCACCGGCTGCCTGGTCGAGCCCGCCCTCCTGGCGGCCGAGTCTGGCGACCGCTTCCAGTTCGAGCGCGAGGGCTATTTCGTCGTCGATCGCGATTCCCGCTGCGATCGGTTGGTCCTCAACCGCACCGTGGGGCTGCGGGATACCTGGACCAGCCAGAGCCGCTAATCCCTAACGATCACGATACCGCCGAACTCAGGAGACCCAGGCCTCATGTCGAGCATTATCAAATCATCCGCTCCCGTCACGCCCAGCCAAAACGTCAGCAAGGCCTTTGCCACCATCATGGCGCACAACTATGATTTTATCGTGGCGTGGGAGGACAAGGCCAAGAACGGGGAAGACATCGAGGGCGTCCATCAGATGCGCGTGGCCATCCGGCGCCTGCGCTCCGCCTTGTCGCTCTTCCGCGCAGCCATTCCGAAAGAGGCCAGCAAGCCCTGGTCCGATGAAATGCGGTGGATCGTCGGCGAACTGGGTCTGGCGCGGGATCTGGATGTCTTTATCGACGAGGGTCTGACTCATGCCGCCCCCCATCTACCCCTCCCGGGGGCCGAGGGCCTCAATTGCGTGGCCCGGTTGCGTAGGGCACGTGCCTACC
>JBATOB010000365.1:0-11453 GCA_049290655.1 Chromatiaceae bacterium
GACCAAATCGAGGCCCTGCGCGAAGAGGTCGGACGTGTCTTCGAGAAGATGCGCCTGGAATACGCCAAGTCCGACGAGGCCGCCACCAACGCATAGGCTGGGAATTCGCCATGAGCATCAAGGAATACCGCACCGCCGCCGAGGCCAGAGGCGGGCTGCTGGTCATGAAACGCACCCCGGGGGTCGCCTTTGGCGATCGGGTCCTGATCCGGGACCACGCCGGCACCCGGCGCAATGGCCAGGTCATCCGCGCCGCCGACGACGAGACCCTGATCCTGGTCTTCGAGGGCACGGATGACCTGGACCTGGAGTCCACCTGGGTGCGCTTCCTCGACGAGCCGGTGGAGATAGCCCTGTCGCCGGAGCTGCTGGGCCGGGTCTTCAACGGCCTGGGTGAGCCCAAGGATGACCGGCCGCCGATCCTGTCCAAGATCCGCCGCCCCGTCACCGGTGCCGCCATCAATCCGGCGGCGCGCACCTATCCGCGCGAGTTCATCCAGACCGGCATCTCCACCATCGACGGGCTGAACAGCCTGGTGCGGGGCCAGAAGCTGCCGATCTTTTCGGGCTCGGGCCTGCCCCACAACCGCCTCGCCGCCCAGATCGTCCGCCAGGCCCGCTTGAAGGACGAGGACACCAGCTTCTCCATCGTCTTCGCGGCCATGGGCGTCTCCTACGCCGACGCCAAGTTCTTCCGCGACGAATTCGCCAGTTCCGGCGTGCTACGCAACGTGGTCATGTTCATCAACCTGGCGGACGACCCCCCGGTGGAGCGCCTGACCCTACCCCGCACCGCCCTCACCGCCGCCGAATACCTGGCCTACGACCTCGACCGCCATGTCCTGGTGGTGATGACCGACATGACCTACTACGCCGAGGCCCTGCGCGAGGTCGCTACCGCCAAGGGCGACGTGCCGGCGCGCAAGGGTTATCCCGGCTATCTCTATTCCGACCTCGCCGAGATCTACGAGCGCTGCGGGCGCATCCACCAGCGCCACGGCTCCATCACCATGATGCCGGTGGTGTCCATGCCCTCGGATGACATCACCCACCCCATCCCGGACCTCACGGGCTACATCACCGAGGGTCAGATCGTGCTGTCCCGGGAGCTGCACAACCAGGGTATCTACCCACCGGTGCACATCTCGCCGAGCCTGTCGCGCCTCATGAAGGATGGTATCGGCAAGGACGACACCCGCGAGGACCATCCCCGGGTCGCCGCCCAGCTCTATGCCCTCTATGCCCGCGCCCTGGAGACCCGCAACCTGGCCTCCATCATCGGCGCCGATGAGTTGTCGGAGCGCGACAAGCGTTTCCTGCGCTTCGCCGATGCCTTCGACCAGCGTTTCGTCGGCCAGGGCGAGGCCGAGGATCGCTCCATCGAGGCCACCCTCAACCTGGCCTGGGAACTCATGTCCAGTTTCCCGCGCGATATGCTGACCCGCCTGAGCGAGACCGACCTGGCCAAGTACCACCAGGGCTCCGAGTGATGGCTGGGCGGACGGACTGACATGGCCCAACAACTCATCAAGGTCCCGCCGACCAAGAACACCCTGCTGAAGCTCAAGAAGCAGGTCAAGTTCCTGGAAGAGGGCCACGACCTGCTCGAACGTAAGCGCGAGCTGCTGACCCGCCTGGTCTATGAGCGCATCGGCGAGTACCGCCGGCTGCGCCAGGAGGCGGAGGTAGGCGTGGCGGAGGCTTACCGCTGCCTGTCCATCACCCATCTGCGCATGGGCAGCCGCGGCATCAACCAGGCCGCCCTGGGCTCCGAGCTGGCCCTGCGGGTCGATATCCTGCCGCGCCGCAGCCTGGGGGTGGAGTATCCGGGGGTCTCCGCCGAGCGCCTCCCCCTCAAGCCCGTGGGCCTGCTGGGCACCGATGCCAGTTTCGATAATACCCGCGCCAACCTGGCGGACCTGGCCGTCACCCTGGCCCGCCTCGGCGAGGTGGAGATCGCCCTTCACCGCCTGATGGAGGAGCAGCGCAAGGCCCAAAAGCGCGTCAACGCCCTCAAATACAACATCATTCCTCTCTACCGCCGCACCATCCATTTCATCCAGTCCTCCCTGGAAGAGGAGGAACGCAACACCCTGTTTCAGGTCAAGCGGTTGCGGGAACGGGCCCAGGCCTGAAAGCGGTTCACCAGGGCAAGAACTTGGTGGCTAAAGCCGTTTGAGGCGCAACGGCTTGAAGACACGGCGGATGACCCCAGCTTGGCCCGACTACTCCAAGGCCCAGGAAGCCCACTTCATGACCCTCTTCGCCCCTCAGAATGACTTGGAACGTCAGCTCATCGCCGCCCAGGAAGGCCAGTTGCCCGCCGAGGATTTCATCGCCACCCTCCTCGGCTCCGAGGTCTTCATGCCCATCTACGAGCGCCACCAGATTGGTGGCCTCCAGACGGATCGGGGTGCGGCCCTGCCCCTAAAGATCCAGACGGATACGGGCGAGGTCCTGGTGCTCTTCACCAGCCCCGAGCGGGCCAAGCACTTTGTCGTTGACTACCCCGGCTACGGCGGCGGCCTGGTCGTGGATTTCACCTGGATTCTGGAGAAACTCGGCATCGGCTTCGCCATCAGCCTCAACCCCGGCGAGAGCTTTGGCATGGACTTCGAGGCCCAGGACCTGGAGCGGATGGCGCGGATGCGGGCCCATTGAGGGCAGCTATCCTGGTGGTTGCCCCCGGCAAAGGGGACACGGGGCAACATGACGGCATGGCGTCCAGCGGCTCATATGCCGGGTCATGTGGTTAGCTCACCCCCTTTAATTACCCTTGGTGGCTACTTTGGCTCTGGCTGGCAGCCTTGCCCGTGGCGGCCTCGGCCCTGCCTGTCGCCGGTATGCTGGACCTGGCCGGAAATCTGGAGGTGCCTGTGGTGGGAGCGGCTTAAACCACACCACCCTGGGAGGAAAGGCGGCCGCGGAGTCTTCGATCGAGCAGCCATATCGTCAACCCGGCCAGTACCCAGCCGCCAAGGGAAACCAAGGTCAGGAGCGGGGCCCGCTCCGGCAGACCGGGCCACCCCGTCAGGTTGATGCCGATCCGCATAAAGGCCGCGCCAGCCAAGACAGCGAACACGAGGCCGGTATAGCTGCCCACCCGCTCCGGTCGTCCACTCTCCGTCGCCAGGCCAAAGACGCTTTTCAACGCTGCCGCCCAACCCAGGCCAGCGAGGGCGTAGCCGCTGATGGCGGCCTCAAAACCGGTCAGACCGGTCAGCCAGATGCCGAAGCCACCCATCAGGCAGCCAAGGGCGAAGACCCGCGCCGCCCCCCAACGGGCGCTGAAACTCCCGTCAAAGAAGGCCACGAGACTGAAACCGACCCAAAAGATAGGCAACAGCCAAGGGAGCGCGTCCTGACCGACATCCCGCAGATAGCGGGGAGCCGCCTGCAGGAAGACCGCGATCTGCATGGCGCCAGCGGCCAACCAGAGCGCTGGCAGGAATGCCCAGGCCGACAAAGCCGGCGTCGGCGCCTCTGGGGCTGCCGTGGTGTCCGGGATCGCCCTTCGCTCGGCAACAACCAAACCCAGTACCACCAGCATGAGGGCCAGACTGGACACGGCGAAGGGCAACCGTGGATCCAGGCCGGTCAACAGGGTGCCCATATAGGGCGAGAGGGCTGCCGCAACGCCCATCCCGGCCATAGCCAAGCCTGCCAGACGTGGCACGGCGGGTTTGGCGGCGTGGCGCGCGAGCAGTCCGAAGAGGGGCGCGCGCAAAGCCGCTGAACTAACCACCCAGAGCACCGTGACGCCAAGGAATAACGCGGGCCCGATACCAGCCCCAGGAAGCCAGGGCAAGATGAGAAAGGCGGCGCAGGAGAGGGCGCCCACCGCCGCAACCCCGAAACCCATGCGGGCGTAAAGCCGGAAGGCGCGATCCGCCGCGAAACCCGCGGTAATATCGAAGCAGGCAAAGAGCGCCTGGTCGGCCAGCAGCACCCACGCCACCCAGCGCTTCTCGATCCCGACCGAATCCAGGAGTCCAGGCAGGAAGATGGCATAGACCGTCCAACTCGCCAGCAGAAAGAACTGTACGACGCCCAGATAGAGCGCCAAGCCGGTTAGCCTGTTGTTTATGGCGACACCTCCGCGGAACGAACAAAATGAATCGTCATCGATTTCTTCAGGAACCGCATCCCGACTGACAAGGGAAAGCAAAAGCAGAGGAAGAAGAGCATGCCATAAAGGTAGATGGGAATCATCAGGGTCGTATGGCCACTAGCGTCAATAACATTGTTGCAGCGGCTGATCAACTCATCCACGCCGACGACGGAGGCGTTGCTGGAGGCGATCACGGTAATGATGAAGCCATTGAGCCAGCCGGGGATGAACAGTAGGGCGCGGAGATGCTGGCCAGCGCGCCATGCGCCGATGGCAATGGACAGATTGTCCGAGGTATAGCCAATCTGCATGGCCGATAGGGCCAGGGAGGCCTTGAACCAGGCCGGAACGGCAAGGGTGATCGCGGTTCCGGGCAGGCTGACCTCGCCGGGGAGCATCACCGCCGTGTAGAAAATCAGCGCGAAGGTGGGGAGGTTGTGGACCGTCGTGGACAGGGCCTGACTCGACCGCGCCACGGGCCTGACGCCAGACTGGCGCAGGAAGGCCAGCGACGACCCCACCAATAACCCGATAAGGCCGGCGGTCAGCGCAATGAGGAGGTTCCAACCAAAGCCTCCCAGCAGATAGGGGGTCCAGGCGAACAGGGTCTCCAAGGTCTCGGCATTGATCACAGATTCGCCACCTGTTTGTTGAGCCAGTCCTGTAGACGGTTCAGCAAACGGATTGCCAGCGTGATCAAGATCAGGTAGGTCATCAGCAGCACGTTCATCATGACATTGATGTTGCCCTGATCCGCCATGATGGCCAAGGACACGGATAGGAGTTCAGGCACCGCGATGGCGGAAGCCATCACGGTCAGTTTCATCACATTGATCAGGGAACCCATCAAGGGCCCCCGCGCCAGAATGATGGCCGTGCCAAGGGACCGAAAGGACAGACGGAATTCCGGCCGCGCCTCGCGCAGGTGTCTGCCCACTTCGTAAAGGCTGTTCATGATGGCGCCGGCGGTGTAATAGCTCATGCACCAGATAGCCACCGCCATGGGGTAGAGGCTCACCCCCAGCCTGGCAAACAAGACCCCACCCACCCCGAAAAAGAGGAGATACATCTGTAGCAAGGGCGGGGTCATGCGGGCATGGACCCCGAGGGCGCGCGCCCCAAAACCCAGCCACCGCAGGCGCGAGTCCGCCACCAAGGCCCAGAAGATGCCCAGGACGAGGCTTGAGAGGACGCAGGACAGCATCATGAAGACGGTCACCAGCAATCCCCACAAAAAGCGTGTCCGGTCAAAGGGGTCATAGAGAAAACTCAGATCGACCCCGGCCCATTCCTTGAGCTTAAGGCCCAAATTTTGCAGACCCGAGGCATCGCCGGAGGTGATGAGGGCCGCGTCACGGCAGCGGAGGGGCCAGTTGCCATCGGAACCGCGCTCGCATAGATAGCTCCCGCTCTCCTCCTGGGCCATCCACAAGGCCCGGGTATCCCGCAGATATTCCGAGGGACGGATGCCCCAGGCCCGCTCGCGCTCGATGAGGAACCCAGATCTGTGCCAGTCGGCGACGATGTCGCCCAGGATGCGCTCGAACTCACCGCCCTTTTCCGCGCGGGAGATCATCATCGCCCAGGGGGCGACCAGGGCCAGCGGCAGGGGTGCCTGGTAGCCCGCCCACTCCTCCTTCGCCAGAAAGGCATCGATGGCGCTATTGGTATAGAGGTAGCCGATGCAGCGTCCATCCCGAAGTCCCAGCAGGGCATCGCGGGTGTCGCGGTAGATCTCCAGGTCAAGCAGGTAGCGCTCACTCATGGGGCGGTTGTAATAGGCGCCCTGAGTGGCGCAGACCCTCTTGCCTCGCAGCGCGGCCCAATCGGTGATGCGCTGCTCGGGTCCGATCATGAGGGTCACGCCACCCGCGTAATAGCCGGGTTCGATGGCGGTGGCGATCTTGCGCCGCTCAACGGTATCCGCGGTGGTCGCAATCAAGATATCGACTGCGTCCTGTTCCAATTTCTGAAGACGATTCTCCGTGGTCACCCGCACGAATTTCGGGGTGACGCCGAGACGCCTTGCCAGATCCCGCGCCAGATCGATCTCGAGACCTTCGGGTTCGCCCAAGGCATCGAGCATTCCGAAGGGGGGAAAGTCAGCCTTGATGCCGACTCTCAGAACGCCGGCGGCGCGGATGGAGGCGAGGGCAGTACTGGTATCCGCGGCCCGTAGGGGAAAGGCGCCGGACAGGGCCAGGAGGCCCCAAAAGACAAGAAAGGCGCGCCAGGGCTTCAAAGGCATTCTGGCGGCGTGGCGGGCCCCACCCGCTCACCGCAATAGGGGCGGTCACCACTCTGGCGCTGCCACAACGCCTCGCGTTGCCGGGTATATTCAGGGACGGGGATGCCCCACTTTTCTTCCAGGCGCGTCAGCAATCCGCCGCGGTACCAGCCCACAAGGGCATCGGAGACCGCTGCCTCGAGCGGGCTGCCGCGCTCCTCGCGATGAATGACCACCGCCCAAGGGGTGAGGTTGATGGGGGGGAGGGGCATTTCATAGCGGTCTCGATAGAGAGGGTCGCGCAGCATGGAGGCAATCTGGGTGTCGCCATAGAGAAAAGCCGCGCAACGCCCGTCGCGCAATGCCGCCAGGGCATGATCGGCGCTGTAGAGGGCGACGATGTCTGCGCCGTACTCCACCGCCACGGGACGGTTGAAATAGGCATCTCGGCGCGAGCAGATGCGGCGATGGCGCAGGTCGGTCCAGTGCTTGAAACCCTCGCTGCGCCGTGCCAGGACGCTGGTCCCGGAGGCGTGGTAGTGGGGCAGCACCATGGTCATTTGGGCGTGGCGCTCGGGCGTATCCGCCACGGTCGCGATCATGACGTCAACCTTGCGATTTTCGAGCATCTCCACCCGCTCGGCGGTTAGCAAACCCACCAATTGCAGGCGCACGCCGAGGCGGTCGGCCAGGTCCCGGGCGAGATCCGGTTCCAGCCCCTCGATGAGCCCCGTCTCCGCGTCTAACTGGCCCCAGAGAGGCACATCCCTTTTGACGCCAACCACCAGGACGCCACGAGTCTTGATCGTATCCAGGGTATCGGCGGCAGCCTGCGTGGACAGGCCCGCGATCCCGCTCAGCAACAGGAGTAGGGCCAGGGCTGACGGAAGGTCGAACCAACCCTTCGCCGCGCAGGCCCATGCCCGCGGGGCCCAGGGGACCCGGCGCCCCGACGTCACCCCACCGTTGGGGATCAGGCCCGTAATGAGTAGGGTGGTCATGCGGTCCCCCCTGGTACCGCCTCGCTGCCGAAGAGCGGAGCCTTGGGCGGGGACGGCTGGTAATGCAGCGCGACGCAGGTGATGTCGTCGGACTGTTCGAACCCTGCCGCGAAGTCCCGCACGGCGTGTACCGTTCGTTCCACGGCCTCGATGGGAGAAAGGGTGGGCCGGCCGCTGAAAAGGGCGGCGAACCTCCGCATGCCAAATTCCTCGTTGGCCGCATTCATCGCCTCGGTGACCCCGTCCGTATACAGGACCAAGGTGTCTCCTGGCCTAAGTTCCAAGCTCCCCTGAGGATAGGTGGCGCCGGCCAGGATGCCAGGGGCAATGCCACCCAGCACGGGCAGATATTCCTCATTGCCATCCGCATGCACCACCAATGGCGGAGGATGGCCCGCGTTCACAAAGCGCAGCAGCCCGGTGCCGGGATCAAAGAGGCCATAGAAGAGGGTGACGAAGATACAGCTATCGTTGTCCTCCGAGAGTTCGTCGTTGACCTTTTCGATCACCGAGGACAAATCGAGGGAGCCCTGCATGGCGGTTGCCCGCAGGAGGGTCTTGGCCATCATGCCGAAGAGGCCAGGACCTATGCCCTTGCCGCTGACATCGGCCACGACCAGGCCCCGCAAACCCCCGGCCACCTCGAAATGGTCGTAAAAGTCTCCGCCGACCTCCCTGGCGGCCTGCATGGTCCCCCACAATTGATAGCGAGGATGCATGGGCCAGGCATGGGGCAGGATCGCAATCTGCATCTTGGCAGCCACATCCAGTTCCTGACGCAAGGCCATGAGTTGAAGGGATTCGCGAAAGGCCCTGGTCACGGTCTCGAACCAGGGCCGCCAGGCCGAGGGCACCACGGGGATTTTGGTGGGCTGAAAGCGCGATTCCATCGCCAGGTGGCGCACCAGCTTTGCGGCCGGCCCCACGAACTCGCGAGATGTCACCAGGTAGGTCACCGCCATCACCGCCGCCAGGCCCAGCAACATGGCGAGCATGGCGGGCCCATAGTCGGCCAGGATTTTATGCCAGAGCGTGGAACGTGGCACCGTGTAGACCAGGGTCCAGGGCGCGGAGATGAAGTGGTGCCGGATGATCACATGATCCTGGACAACCCTCGGCTGATTCCAGGGCAATTCCTCGAGGACGGCGACCTGGTGCCTGAGGGTCTCGGGCAAGGCATCCGCCAGCACAGGCGCCTCTTCCACCGTCAAGGGATTGGCATACAACTGGGGATGGGCGAGGACCTTGCCCTCGGCATCGAGCAGGAAGGATGTCCCCAGGGAATAGCCGAAATCCGCGTTGATCCGGTTCAAATAATCGAGACTGGTATCAATGGAAAGCACACCGACAAAACGGTCGTCTCGGTAAATGGGGACCGCGACTGGCACCAGCAAGCCCTCGCTCTTGCCGCTGAAATACACCGGCGCCCAGTACTTTTCCCGGTCCGGATTCAGATGGGGCCGCCCAAGATCCCAGACCGGGTCCAGGTAGAGGTTGCGGGTGAAGGGCTGAATAGCGGAGGAGCGCCAGGGGGAGAAGAGGGCAAAGTCATGATGCGCGACAAAGCGGGCCCGAACCACATTGGGCAGGGTGAACACCAGGGAACGGAATCCGGCATTCAGCGCCAGGGCCAGGTCCAGATCCCGGTAAAAGCGCGAGGAGCGCCCCTCCAGGGGACCTATGCCCACCAGGTTTCCGCTCATATCCAGGTCCGGGACCTGATCGAGACTGTAGCGGGTCTCGCCCCCCTCCTCCGTCAGCGTGAAGCGGGACAGGTCTGGCGGCTCGCCAACCTTCGCTTCCGGCTCCCCCTCCTCCTCCACCATCATGCGCAGGGTGTCCAGGTGGTCGGCCGATGACCGGATGACGAACTCGATGAACTGACTGTAACGCTCGAAGTTCGCCTCGATCAGCCCGATTTCCTCATCGAGTTTTTCGCGGAGCTGGTACAGGAAAAAGGCCAGAAGGCCGAGCAGGATAGCCCCGTAGGCCAGCCCAATAACCCGATTGTAATTTTTGAAGAAATTAACCGCGACGTCTTCCCTTTCCGCCGCGGGTTGCGGGGACGGGAGGAGCGGTGGAGGCTGTGGCATGGCGGGATTTCTTTCCTGGTTGAGGGCGGGCAAGCGGGTCTCAGGGCCCGGCCGTCCTTGCAGCCTGGAGAAGAGGGGGGGCTCCGATGCTGGGCCTGGCGCTCAGGATGATCCGTTCGAGTTCCCGGACCGCCAATCTCGCCGCCCCCGGGGCGGTGATTTTGTGCATCTCCACCACAGTGGTGTGTTCAGGAAAATAGAAAGGTTCGGAGTAAGCGATCAACTCTCCCGAGTCAAAGTCCGCATCGACGCGGTGCATGGCGATCACGGCGTATTCTCGGCCCTCGGCCAGGAGGGCGGCAAAGGGGTTGCCGCCCACGTACCGCGAGGGCCAGCCGTCGTCCAGGCAGGGATGCAGGTTGTAAAAACCCAGCCGCGGGTATTCGAACAGCCTGGCATCGAGGCGCTGTCCGAAGGTGGCCATGATGCAAATTTCCGGCCGCCACTGGCGCTCGAAGATGGCATAGAACTCCGGGGTCTTGACCCGCCCGTCGAAGACCTCAAGCCCGGCCGACTCCGCCAGTTCCCGGACCATGAGTTCCTCATACCTTTCGTGGGGATACTGCCAGACCCGTTTGTGGGGGCTTACGAAGGTACGGCTCGGGTCATCCGTCGCCACCCCGACGACCTGGACCAGGCGGGCCAAGGGCCCATGCAGCATCTCCGCCAATACCTGGTAGCCGCGGTGGAAGCTGCCGAATACGGCGATGCGTACCTTTGTATCCATGAGATTGGCGGGCGAGGTTATTGGCAGATCTCTTCAGGACAGCCGCCAAGATACCGATCGGGATTCACGGTCAGGTCAAGGGTATGAGAACGGCAAAGGATTCGGATAACCCTGCACTTTGGACAAGACCAGGGATATAGCCTGGTAGATAATAGCCCTGCCGCCTCGTCAGGGCAATGATAGCCAACGCCCCGACCGGTTACTGAGTAAATGCCGCGAGAAGGTCTTGGGCACTGCAACCGCATGGGCCAGGTCAGACCAAAACTTGCGACAAGGATTGAGGGCCAGCGCTTCATCCAACACCCATCTCTGGCATGGCTACGAGGATTCCTCCACCCACTAAAGGCCCCAAGCGGGGGCATTGCTTTAGGGGGAACGGAACAACTAGCATAGCTACTCTGGTCATGAAAACACCTACCAGGGACGCAAACCGCGTCCTCCCGCAAACCAAATAGAGGAAAACACCATGATTCGCCGAGCCACTCTCACCCTATCCCTGCTCGCCTTGGGTCTCTCGGCTCAAGCCCAAGCCGCTACCTTCATGGATGCCGACTGGGCCACCGCGGCCTGCGAGGCCTGGAACAAGGCCCCCGAACTCACCAAGGGGCTGGCGGGCTCCGCCTGGGCCGCCAATAACGCCGGTCGCGGCTACAAGGCCATTCAGCTCTATCGCACCAAGTGCGGCGACGCCACCCGGGTGGAATTGCAGATCAGCGACAAGGATGGCAAGGCCCTCTGCACCTATGGCGGCAAGGTGAAATCCACGGCCCTCAAGCCGGATGTGGATTATGTGATGAACGCCACGGACGAGGACTGGGCTTGCATGGGCGCAGGCAGCTTCGGCTGCGGGGCCATGGGCGCCATGGCGACGGGTAAACTCCAGTTCAAGGGACCCAAGATGGAGGCCATGGGCGTCATGGGGCCTTTCGATACCTTCCTGCAGTTGACCGGCAAGGTCCCGGGCGACAAGAAGGTTTGTCCCTAATCGGAACAAGGCCCTAATTGCGTCGCTAATCCCTTGATAAACCTTGGCGGGCACGTCTTCCGATGCCCGACAGCGCCTGCCCTGGCCGCCGCCCCAACCCCACCGGCGGCTATCCCATCAGGCCCCTCGGTCGGGACGGGACGCCCTCGAGGGCCGCCAACTCCGCCACCATCCCATGCCCAGGAGTCCACCATAATGATAACGACCCAGCAAGCCAACCCGAATCCCCCCACCCTGGAAGCCGCCACCCTGACCCTGGGCGGCCAGAGCTACCGCTTCCCCGTCGTGGAGGGCAGCGAGGGCGAGCGC
>JBATOB010000366.1:0-12539 GCA_049290655.1 Chromatiaceae bacterium
GGGTCGGGCTCGGCGCGCCAGGGGTTGGGGTTCAGCCCATGAACCGTGGCGGCCCCGTGAACCGCGTAGGGGTGCGTTAAACCTGACCCGGTCCCTGGTCGTCATGGACGCCGATATCGAGCAGTACGATTTCCCGTTCGGTGACTTTGAGGATCAGGGTCAAGCGGTAAGCGTGGGTGAGGCTGACCGCCTGGACGCCAGCGAGGGCTCCGGTCAACCCGTGCAGCCGCAGGCTTGATTGAAACGGGTCTTGCCGCAGTTGCCCAAGGGTTTCCTTAAAGACTGCCTTGAGGTCCGGATGCTTGCGTAGGAATTTTGTTGCACGCCGCTCAAATGCTGGGTCGTGGCCAGCGCGAACGTCACTCCGCGACGTCCCGCTCAAGCGACTCCATCAGTGCATCGACATCGTCGTAACGAGTCACGCGGCCGGCCTTCAGATCCTCAAGCGAGACACGCAGACTGTCGCGGGCGGCGCTGGCCTGATCTTGCAGCAGTTCCTGATAGCGTTCCTCGGTCAGCACGACGTATCGCGGGCGATTGTTCTTGACGACATGCACCGGCCCCAGCCGCAGCGCCTCATCGACGGCTGAAATGCCGCGGCGCTTGAGCTCTTGTGCGAGGATGCTGTTCATTTCAGGCTCCGATACTGGATGCAGTGCCGATTTGAGCACCGGCGCGGGGGGCTGTCAACGACGGGGCACGGCCATGCCCTGGGGTAGCGGACCTGCTCATCAGGTCATTGGGGATGGAGTGAGGTTAGGCCGCCCACTTTCTGTGGTTGATGGCGAGATCGAGCGTCAGCTCAAAGACCTGGTCCCGCTTCTGGGTGAAGAGTTCCCGGTCGTAACCCTCATCGGGAAGATGCTGGTCCAGGACCTTGCCGACTTCGTCCCGGACGGCCAAACGGGTTTGGCTGTCCTTGAACCAGTCTTGCACGAGCACCTTGGGCAATTCTTCCGTCAGGCGCCGAAGGAGGACCTTGGCGGCGAGGCGCACCTTCTTTTCTTCTTCCTGGGTCATCCGGTCCTTGCACAGGAGATCGTATATTTCGAGTTCGTCCTCGGAGAGTCCCAGGCGGATGTGCCGCTCTTCCTCTTCCCCAAGCTCCTGGGTGAATTGCAACAATTCGGCATAGTCCGCATCGGCCGAGGTGCTACCCGCATTGTAGGTATCGATGATCTCTTGCAAACGCTCCGCAAAGTCCCGCCGGGTGCGGTTCTGGTTGAGCATGTCCTGGAGCTTCTTCTCCAGAAAGGCCCGCAGATCAGCGATCTCAATGTTTTTGTAGGCCGTCTGCCGGAACTCTTCCCTGAGCTTGTCGAAATCGATCTTGCTCAGATCCCAGGATTTACCCCTTTTGCGGATACTGAAGCCCGTTCCCGCCACCTTGATGGCCGCAAAGGCCGAATCCTCAACGACCAGGCTCTCATCAAGCAAGTCACCAATCCTGCGGATCGCGGACTCGACATCCTGCCGCTGGATGATGCTGTCGATAACGCCCCCGAGATATTGAAAGACCGCAACGGCGCGGACGACAGGTCTGCCGAGGATCTCCGGCTTACTGGCCTCGTAGAGGCCGGTGATGGTGTTTTCAAAGACCCGGAAGGTCTGACGATATTCATCCTTATAGAGCAGCGTATTGGCCCAATCCTCGAATAGCCCGACCTTCTGGAAGACATCGCGGCTCTTGAGCGCCTGGTCGATATGGATATGGATGGTGTCGCAGAAGGCGCGGCCTTGCTGGATAGCATCATCCAGCAGGCGGAAGAGCTCGGTCTTGTCCTGGACGGACGCCTCTTCATCGCCTGTACCGCCCTCGCCATAGTCCTTGAGGGCCTTCTTCAGGCGGCCAAACACCCCGTAGTAATCGACCACTTCGCCGTTCTTCTTCTCGACACCACCGATCTTGTGCGCACACACCCGATTGGCGCGGGTGATGGTCTGCATCAGGGTGTGATCCTTTTGCGGCTTGTCGAGGTAGAGGGTCGAGACCGTGGGCGCATCGAAACCGGTGAGCCACATGGCACAGACGAAGACGAGCTGGAGCGGGTGGTCGGGGGCCTTGAAGTTGTATTCAAGGTCATGGCCCTCGTCGTCCACCTGCTCCATACGCTTCCGGTGCGGGCGGATATCCAGCCCCTGATCGTCAAACTTCCCCTCCTCGCCGTTCTCCGCGCTGACCACCACCGCCATCTCGACCTGGCGCATATAGTCGAGCCGCCGCTTAAGGCGTAACCGCAGCAAGTCGTCCTGAGTCTTATTGATCTGGCCACGCAGGACCTTAATCTCCTCCTTCCACAACCGCTGGACCTTGTCGTACATCTTCACCGCCGTGAACTTGTCCACGGCGATGACCATGCCCTTGCCGAGATAACCCCTCTGGGGAAAGTGATAGACGATGTCCTGGGCGATGATTTCGAGCCGGTCGTCCCGTTTGATGACCTCCAGTTCGCTGGCGAAACGCTTCTCCAGCTTGGCGCGCTGGGCCTCGTCCAGGTTTTCATCTTCGAGAATCCTGTAGAAATCCGGGCTTAGGTCCTCGTTCTGGTTCTGCACTTGCGGCACCCGCTTGCTGTAGAACAGCGGGAGGGTCGCGCCATCGTTCATCGACTGGCTGAAGTTGTATTCCGAGACATAGTCGCCGAACCACTCATTGGTCTTGCGGGCGCGTCCCAGGAGCGGGGTGCCGGTAAAGGCGATGTATTGGGCCTTGGGCAGCCCGGCCCGCATATTCTCGGCAAGCGATCGGTATTGGGTGCGGTGGGCCTCGTCCACCATGACAATGATGTCGTCCCGGTCGGACAGCAGCGGATACTGCTGGCCCTTGTCCCAGCGGAACTTCTGAATCAGGGTGAAGACGAGGCGTTTGTTCTGGCCGAGGAAGGCGCGCATCTGCTCGCCATCCTTGGGCTGGGCGGTGTCGGCCTTCCGGACGGTGCCGGTGTTGAGGAAGTTGCGATAGATCTGGCCATTGAGATCCTCGCGGTCGGTGACCACGACGAAGCTGAAATTGCCCGGACATTTCCGCAGGATCTTGCGGGCATAGAAGATCATGGCAAAGCTCTTGCCCGAGCCCTGGGTGTGCCAGAAGACCCCGAGCCGGCCACCGCGGGTCTCGCGCCCCAGGAAGGCCTCGTAGCCCTTGTTGACGCCGATGAACTGGTGATTTTGGGCGATGATTTTCTGGGTGTCCTTGTGGTAGAGGATGAAGTTCTCGAAGTAATCGAGCAGCTTCTCCTTGGCGCAAACACCGGCGAGAAAGCGTTCGGCACTGGTGCCCTCCGCCTGGATTTGCTCGCGCCGGATCTTCTCCTTTTCATCCTCCGGCCGCAGCCAATGAAAGAAGTGCTCCCAGGCAGCGGTCAGGCTGCCGACCCGGGTCTCGATAGCATTGGAAAGGACGCAGATGGCATTAGCGAGAAAGAGCTGGGGGATCTCCGCCTTGTAGTTGGTCAGGTTGTCGTCGTAGGCGCTCTTGAGCTTGATGTTCGAATTCTTCAACTCGATGAAGACCAGGGGCAGACCATTGATATAGATTAGGATGTCCGGCCGGCGGTAGCCACGCTCTCCCAAAATCCAGAGCTGGCTGACGGCGAGGAATTGGTTGGCGGCGGGATTGCCTAAGTCGATGACTTTGACCTGCTCCTTGCGGGTACGGCCCTGGGTGTCCCTGAACTCGACCCGCAGGCCGTCACGGATCAGGCTATCCACTTCGCGGTTGGCGGCGATGGGCGACAAAGCCTGACGCTTGTCGCACAGCCGCTTGAGGGCATCCTCGATAGCGCCCTGGGGAATAGCCGGATTCAGGTTGATCACAGCCGCCCGCAGGCGGTCATGCAGGATGACCTCGCGCTTATCGGTGCGTCCCGAGCCGTCGTTGAGATCCGCCGGATCGGTGGTGAAGCAGTCCTGCACGTCATAGCCATAAGTTAGCTGCAAGCGTTGCAGCATGGCCGCTTCGATCTCGTCCTCGGATATGAAATTAGGCATCGGCAAACCGTGTGTGGGTGATGTTGGGATTTTTCAGCGTGCCGCCCTGCTAAACTTGATCAACTTTTTGAACAGGTCTCGGGCCATGAAAGTCGTCACCTACTCCCATGCGCGCAATGCCCTGAAATCCTTACTGGATACGGTCATGCGCGACTCGGACGTGGCCATCATCAGCCGTCGGGATGCCGAGGGCGATGCCGTGGTCATGTCCCTGGATCATTACAACAGCCTGATGGAGACCCTGCATCTGCTATCAACCCCCGCCAACGCCGCCGCCCTGGCGCGCGCAATCCGGCAGGATCAAGCGGGCGAGGCCCAGCCGCGGACCTTGCTCGACGTGGGTGGCGATTGATCCAGTCCTACCCGGGCTGACCATATGACGCCAACTCCTCGCGGACTACCCGGCGCAGCCTGTCCTCCATGTACTCGTTATCCATCGCCCGATGCAGCGCCTGGTTGATCAGTGCCTCATAACTCTGCTTGCCCGCCTTGGCTTTGAAAAACGCGACGACCGAGGCGTCCAATTTAATGGAAACCTGCTTGGTGCCTAGTCGCTCATCGACGGCCGCTGCGAATTCTTCGCGGCTGACATCCTTGAGCCCAACCCGGAGACGGGGCTCAGAGGTAGGAGAAGAAGTCTTCGATTTCATGGTTCTCAGCCTTGCGCATGGAAATGATGTGAATGGAATCGTCGGTTTCAGTATGCGTGATGACAACGACAGAGGTTCCCAGAAGACCGGTCGTGTTGAAACGCCGTTCACCGTAACGATCGCGGGTATCCTCGTAAGTCACGGTCGGCCCGGCAAAGACCGATGCGCCATCGGCAAAGGCCAGCGAATGCTTGCGCCGGTTCTTCTGCCGCTTCGTGTCGTGCCATGTAAATTCCATCGGATGCTCTGTCTATAGTGGACGGACCTGGCCGGAACCTGGTTTAGTTGCGGGGTAACACTTGCCTCAGGCGTAGCGCGGCGGCTTGCTGGATGTTCAGTCTGTAGGATGGGCAAAGCAGAGCCTGCCCATCCTGCACGTTCCGCCGTTGGAATAATGAGCACCCTGCGCTTTGCCCATCCTACGGGCTCGACCAATCTTCGATGTCTACCCCGGGCAGCATGCCGAAGTGGGCAGTGTTGTGGGTTACGACCACTCGATCATGGGCCAGGGCGATGCCGGCGATCAGAATATCCATGTCGTCCACCGGCGTGCCGGCCTTGCGGGTGGCCGCATAGAGCCTTGCGGCATGGTCGGCGGCCTCTTGATTGAGGGGTAGTATCCGGTTCTCCGCACTGAACTCCATGAAGGCGGCGAGCTGCCGATGGGCATCCCGGTACCGCAAACCGCTCAGGATTTCGTAGTAGCTGACGATGGTGAACGCGATCTGATCAAAGTAAGTGAGGTATTCGCCGAAACACGCCACCACGCATGGATCGCGGCGAAAGAAGCGCGACAGGATGTCGGTATCAATCAGCGCTTGTTTCATCCGGCCCCCTCCTGGATTTGAATGCTTCGCGCCGGCGTTGTTTCAGCTCGGCTTCAAAGCCTGCGAAATCCGGCAGGTCCTCCCAAGCGCCGGCGAAGCGCATCACATCAGGCTGCCCCGGGACCTCTTGTTCCAGGCCGAGGCGGAAAAAGTGGATGACGTCATAGATTTCCTGAAGGCGCGCATCCGGAATCTCGCGGATCTCATCATTCAGTTTTTCGCGTAGTTGAATCGATGTCATGGCTTTGATCTCTCCTGCGATATCGCCAGCGGTTGAGCTTGCTCCCGCGATGCTCGTTCCTTTCGATCGACGTTCTCAGTCTCTTCGCACAAGCTGGGCGGGAACTGGATGTCGAGGTCTGCGACCGAGAGCTTGCCGGAGATCAGGCGGGGGAGGAGGAGATCGCGAGTCTTGGTGAGGTTTATGTTTTGCTGGCGAAAATTATCCGCCTGCTTGTGGATCGGCTCGATAATTTCATCAAATCGCTGCTGAAGATTCTTTTCAGGAATGACCATCGGTATCCCGTTCACGTGATTCCGATTGAGGGTCGGAACTCCAGCCCCGGAATTGAACTTCTCAAGACCCATGTTTTTGAGCGTATAAAAAATCAGGAAGGGGGAGTTTCCAAAAAACTCGCGGACGTAGAGCGCGGTATTCAAAGGCCAGGCTTTCGTGTGAGTCATCAATACGTCGCCAAGACTACCCGATCGGCCCGTCGTGATTACGGGAGGTTCGACCATATAGTGTTTGTGGAATGTCTTGACTGATGTCGATGCCACGACTGGATATGGGCCTTCCTCCACGAGATCGCTCGGTAGGTCGTAACCACGCTTCAGCATACAGAACTCACCAAATTTCTTGCGCTGCCATCCCTCCGGCACGCCTTTGATAATCTTGGTATTTTGATGATTTGGAAAGCGCATGCGGACGAACCATTCGCGGTAGATCTCCTCGGCCATCTTTTCGAGGAGGGCGATGCGGCGCTTGTTGGTCTCGATCAGGTCATCATAGGCGCTGAGGATTGCGGCGATTTTGCGTTGAACCCCTAGATCGGGAATAGGGATGCGGAAGTCACCGATTTGCTTGCCACTGATATGCGGAACATTTACGCCGGTGACAATCGGCTGGAGATAGTTTGCGAAATAGTCACTGGAGATGATATGACGCAGGTAGTCCTGATCCAACTTACCTTTCGCACGGATGCGAGCCACACGCTGTACGAGTAAAGATTTTGGATCGTGAAGCTTGATATAAGACCATTTCAATCCCGCTGTCACCCATGGACGATCCATGGCTAGGACAATGTCGCCCGCAACCAAGTGATACCGGGAAAGCGAGTCATATTCATCAAGCGGCCAATGCTTAGCTCTGGGCCAATCGATATAGCCTTGATGCACGTTCTCACCTTTGACTAGGGGAATGTCATCAAGGTTATCTGTAAATCGCTCGCTTTTGAAAGCAAACCCTGGCTGTATCGATGCATACGCATCGAGTTTCTCAACTTCGTATCTTGAAATATCGTAACTCATGATCATGCAAGAATCGACGCAAGGTTATTTCGTATCGTGACTGAGACTTCGTAAGCCTCCTTGTTCAACTCTGCTTGTTGGTCCCCAAGTTCAGCTAAGTTCGCAATAAACTCCTCCTCCGTCTTCCCATCATCTTCAATCACCACCCCCACATAGCGCCCCGGATTGAGCGAATAGTCCTGTTCCTTTACCTCATCGAGGTCGGCCAACTTGCAGAGCCCGGTCACGTCTTCGTACCGCGCCTCGGGGAAGCGCTCCTGCAGCCAATGGATGTGGGAGAAATAGCTCTCGGCGCCCCTGACCTCGGCATGGATTGCCTCAAGGGCGGTCTTGAGCGCCTTGGTCTGACGGTCGGGGCCGCCGCGCTTGCCGTCGGCCTTGGCCTGGTCGGCCACCTGTTTCTCCTGGTGACGGACGGCCTTGTCAAGCTGTTTGAGGCAGTCTTGCAGGGCGGTGAAGAAGGGGGCGAAGACGGCGCGCAACTCCCGTTGGGCGCTATTCTTGTCTTCTATTTTGGCCTGATCGTCGTTGTGCTGCTGGTAGGCGGCATAGGCCTGTTGCAGGGCGTCAAGTCCATCCCATGCCTTCACCAGGCTGGCAACCGCGGCCTTGCCCGCCTGGTCGGCGAGGACGGCGAGGAGTTGCGCCGAGACGGGCTCAACCTGCTGCCGGTTCTCGGCCAGTCGCTCCATACCTTGGGCGAAATAGCGGTCAATAAGCGTGAGAAACTCGCCGCGGCGGCCTTTGTGCAGGCGGCTGATGATGGCGATGTTCTGGACCTGCTCCGGCGAGAGTTCCCGGTGGGAGCGGTCGATCGGGGTGAAGATATTGCGGGCGTCGATGAAGAGGATGCGCTGGTCGGTCTTGGCCTTGTCGAAGAACCAAAGAGTGGCCGGCAGCGTCACCGTGTAGAACATGTTCGACGGCAAGGTCAGCATGCCGTAGATGAGATTCTGCTCGATCAGGTTTCGGCGGCACTCGGCCTCGCCGTGCCGGGCATCGGAGGCGGAGTTGGCCATGACCAGGGCGGCGCGGCCGGTCTGATTGAGCGAGGTGGCGAAGAGGTTGATCCAGAGATAGTTGGCGTTGGGGACGGTCTCCTTGCCCTGCTCGGCCTTCTTGGCTCGGGTCTTGTTGCGCGGGATGCCATAGGTGTTAAAGCGGCGGTCCTTCTCGACGGCGGAGAGGGCCACGTCATCGACGTTGAAGGGCGGATTGGCCAGCACATAGTCGAAGGTGCCGAAGGACTGAAACTCGTCGGCATAGTAGCTGTTGGCGGCCTTGATCTCGCCGCGCAGCCCGTTCACCGCCAGGTTCATGCGCGCCAGCTTGACGGTCTCGCCTTGCTTCTCCTGACCATAGACGTAGACGCTGGTGTCCCGGCCCTGGGCCTCCAGCTCCTGGCGGTGCCGGGCGATGAAGTCGGCGGACTGGACGAACATGCCGCCGGACCCGCAAGCCGGATCGAAAACGGTGCCGCCATGGGGCTCGATGATCTCCACCATGAGGCGGACGACGGAGCGCGGGGTGAAGAACTCGCCCCCACCCTGGCCCTCGGCCATGGCGAACTTGCCGAGGAAGTATTCGTAGATCTGGCCGAAGACGTCCCCGGTGGCATCGTCGGGGATGTTGTCAAACTGGCGCAGGAGGTCGAAGGGGAGATGCCTGGTCTCCGGCGTGCGGGTGAGGCGGTAGTATTCGTCCTTGGGCAGACTGCCACTCAACTCGGGTTTGTAGTACTCGATCGCATCCATGGCCGCTTCGATGGCCTTGGCGATGTCCCGATCCTCGGGGAGGTTAAGGAGGTAGTCATAGCGGGCGAAGGCGGGGAGATAGAAACCGCACTTGGCCATGGCGATCTCAGGCAGGGGCCTTTCCTGGCGGGTGCCCTGGAGCGCGGAGAACTCCGCCAGGATGGCGGCCTCGTGGCGGCGGTAGTTGATGTCGGCAAACTTGAGGAAGATGAGGCCGAGTACCGGCGTGCCGTATTCGGAGGCCTTGAGGTCGGAGTTCGCGCGCAGGTTATCGGCGGCGGACCAGAGGTCGTCCTCGAGTTGTTTGAGTTGGTCGCGGGTCATAAGACGAATGTTAGCCCTTGTCGCCGAGACGACATCTGTCGCCAATGGGATCATGCCTGAAACCTTGACGGTTCCTGGGGTTGGCGCGAGGACCTATGCTAGCACTGGCCGGCGGCCCAGTGCGCAACGGATACCGCTCCCCGGTGTCTGGCGGGGCCTGGCCCTGTTGCGCTGGTGGGCCATAGGGCAAAATGCCCCCTTGGGCGCCATCAATCCTGTTTATTGTTTATTTGAATTTTAAGTATTGAAGAAGGCTTCTGGCGCTATAATCCGCCGAAATTGTTCCCGGTGGCCGCCGAGTGACGGCGTCCGCCCCCGTTAACAGGAAGGTCCATGAGCAACAAACCCGACATCGATCCTCAGGAGACCCAGGAGTGGCTGGATGCCCTGGAGGCGGTGCTGGAGAACGAGGGCGTGGAGCGGGCGCATTTCCTGCTCGAAAGCCTGATCGATAAGGCGCGCCGCTCGGGGGCCTATCTGCCCTTCAGCGCCAATACGGCCTATCTCAACACCATCCCCATCACCCAGCAGGAAAAGTTTCCCGGCGACCGGGCCATGGAGCGGCGCATCCGCTCCTTCGTGCGCTGGAACGCCATGGCCATGGTGGTGCAGGCCAACCGCCTCTCCACGGAACTGGGCGGGCACATCTCCACCTTTGCCTCCTCGGCGACCCTGGTGGACATGGGCTACAACCACTTCTTCCGGGCCCGCTCCAAGGATCATGGCGGTGACCTGGTGTTCTTCCAGGGCCATGCGGCGCCGGGCATCTATGCCCGCGCCTACCTGGAGGGCCGCATCAGCGAGGAGCAGCTCTACAACTTCCGCCAGGAGGTGGACGGCAACGGCCTGTCTTCCTATCCCCACCCCTGGCTGATGCCGGACTTCTGGCAGTTCCCAACCGTCTCCATGGGGCTCGGCCCCCTCATGGCCATCTACCAGGCGCGCTTCATGCGCTATCTGCATCACCGGGGCCTGGTGAACACCGAGGGCCGCCGGGTCTGGGCCTTCCTCGGCGACGGCGAGATGGACGAGCCCGAGGCCCTGGGCGCCATCTCCCTGGCGGCGCGGGAGCGGCTGGACAACCTGGTCTTCGTGGTCAACTGCAATCTCCAGCGTCTGGACGGCCCGGTGCGCGGCAATGGCAAGATCATCCAGGAGCTGGAGGCGGACTTCCGCGGCGCGGGATGGAATGTCATCAAGGTGATCTGGGGCAGCTACTGGGACCCCCTCCTGGCCCGCGACAAAAAGGGCCTGCTGCTCAAGCGCATGGAGGAGTGCCTGGACGGCGACTACCAGGCCTACAAGGCCAAGGGCGGCGCTTACACTCGCAAGCACTTCTTCGGCAAGTACCCGGAACTGGCGGACATGGTCGCCTCCCTGACGGACGAGGACATCTGGCGCCTGAATCGCGGTGGCCATGACCCCATCAAGGTCTATGCCGCCTACCAGGCCGCGGTCAAGCATAAGGGCCAGCCGACGGTGATCCTGGCCAAGACGGTCAAGGGTTATGGCATGGGGGTGGCCGGGGAGGGCATGAATATCACCCATTCCCAGAAGAAGATGGGCGAGGCGGCCCTCAAGGCCTTCCGTGACCGCTTCAACATCCCGATTCCGGACGACCGGATCGGCGAGGCGCCCTTCTACATGCCCGCCATGGATAGCCCGGAACTCAAGTACCTGCAGGAACGGCGCGAGGCCTTGGGCGGCTATCTGCCGGCCCGGATCGAGACCGCCCCGCGACTGGAGACGCCGGCCCTGGAGTTCTTCAAGCCCCTGCTGGAGGGCTCCGGCGACAAGGAGATGTCCACCACCATGGCCCTGGTGCGCATCCTCTCCCTCATCTTGCGAGACAAGACCCTGGGCAAGCGGGTGGTACCCATTGTCCCGGACGAGGCCCGCACCTTCGGCATGGAAGGCATGTTCCGCCAGCTCGGCATCTACTCCTCCGTCGGCCAGCTCTACGAGCCGGTGGACGCCGACCAGGTCATGTCCTACCGGGAGGATAAGCAGGGGCAGATCCTGGAGGAGGGCATCAACGAGGCCGGGGCCATGTCGTCCTGGATCGCCGCCGCCACCGCCTATGCCAACCACGGCGAGGCCATGGTCCCCTTCTATATCTTCTACTCCATGTTCGGCTTCCAGCGCATCGGCGACCTGGCCTGGGCGGCGGGGGACATGCGGGCCCGGGGCTTCCTCGTCGGTGGCACCGCCGGGCGCACCACCCTGGCCGGCGAGGGGCTCCAGCATCAGGACGGCCACAGCCCTCTGGTGGCCTCGACGATCCCCAACTGCGTGACCTATGACCCCGCCTACGGCTACGAGCTGGCGGTCATCATTCAGGACGGCCTGCGGCGCATGTTCCAGGAGCAGGAGAACCGCTTCTACTACCTGACCGCCATGAACGAGAACTATGTCCAGCCGGCCATGCCCGCGGGCGCCGAGGAGGGCATCTTGCGGGGCCTCTACCGGGTACGGACGGCGGCCGACGAGGGCGACTTGCGGGTCCAGTTGCTCGGCTCCGGCGCCATTCTGCGCGAGGTGCTGGCGGCGGCGGACCTGCTGGAGGCGGACTTCGGCGTCCTGGCGGATGTTTGGAGCGTAACCAGCTTCAACGAACTCAAGCGCGACGGGGTCGATGTGGAGCGCTGGAACATGCTCCACCCGACCGCGAGCCCCCGGCAATGCTACGCCAGCGAGCAATTGGCGGGCGCCCCGGGACCCGTCATCGCCGCCACCGACTATGTTCGGGCTTACGCCGAACAGATCCGGCCTTACCTCGCCCAGCCCTATCAGGTGCTGGGCACCGACGGCTTCGGGCGGAGCGATATGCGCAGCCAACTGCGCCGCTTCTTCGAGGTGAACCGCGGCTACATCGCGGTCGCCGCCCTCAAGGCTCTGGCGGACGAGGGCGAGATCCCCGCCAGCCGGGTCCGGGAGGCCATCGACAAGTACCGCATCGATCCGGAAAAGCCCAATCCGGCGACGGTCTGACGCAAGGGGACGAGGTGGATAAGGCGGGACTGTGCGGCTTGGGGAGAATGCGACGTGCCAACAATTCATGAAGTGACACTGCCCGACATCGGCGACTTTGCCAATGTCGAGATCATCGAGATCCTGGTGGCCCCCGGCGACCGGGTGGAACCGGAGCAATCCCTGCTCACCCTGGAGAGCGATAAGGCGACCATGGACATCCCCGCCCCCCGGGGTGGAGAGGTGCGGGAGATCAAGGTCGCCCTCGGCCAGAAGCTGAACCCGGGCGACCTGATTCTGCTGCTGGAGGTGGGCGAGGAGACGGGTGGGCCTGCGGCGGCTGCCGGAGAGGCAGAGAGGTCGCCTGGCCAGAGGGCGGAGGCCGCCTCGGCTCCGGCTCTGGACGCGGCGTCCACCCAGACCCCGACCGGCCTTCCCGCCCCGGCGGCGGATGGCGATGAGGCTGGCCAGGACCGCCTGGCCCAGGTCGAGGG